>CAZOGT010000021.1:0-1759 GCA_964579015.1 uncultured Acidobacteriota bacterium
TACCATGTATTCATGACAGTTGATGCCGTGGAAACCTATCTCATCTCACCCGTTCTTTTCCATGGGGCAGCGGACCATCATAATTAATGTCATTAAGGGGCGGTAGAGTATAAAAATGGATCAAATCCTGCAAGCGGTGCTGCTCGGAATATTACAGGGCCTGACTGAATTTCTGCCGATCAGCAGCTCTGCTCACCTGATCCTGATCCCCTGGATGGCGAACTGGGATTCGCTTGGATTGCTTTTTGACGTATTCCTTCACGCCGGGACCATGCTGGCCGTAATGGTGTATTTCCGAAAAGAGGTCAGGGAGATGTTCCTGGAATTCCGGGAATACTTCAGGAGGAATTTACCGGAAGAAAAGAATGCCTCACCTTCCGGCTCTAACCTGCTTTCGGTATTGATTATCGGAACAATCCCGGCTGGAATCGCGGCCTTGCTGTTCCGTGACATGATTGAGGAATATGCCAGGGTGCCGGCAGTCACGGTTGCCACGCTCTCATGCTTCGGAATCCTCCTGTGGTGGGCGGACCGGATCGGGAGGAAGTGCAGGGGGTTCAACGAAATCGGGTGGAAGGAGGCTCTGATAGTGGGCATTGGCCAGGCGGTTGCCCTTGTGCCTGGAGTCAGCAGATCAGGAATCACCATAACTACGGCCCTGTTACTCGGGTTTTCCCGGAGAGACTCGGCCCGATTTTCTTTTCTCCTCTCCTTTCCAATCCTGATTCTGGCAACCCTTAAAGGCTCATTCGAGCTTTTTTCTTATCCGGAGGACTTCCCGGTGGGTTTTGCGGCCCTGGCAGCAGGCGTTATTATTTCTTTCGTTTCAGGGTTCTTCTGTATCAAGCTGTTCCTGAAATACCTGGAGTCAGGAAGTTTCACACCCTTTGTTTTATACCGCTTTCTGCTGGCGGGAATAATCCTGGCCTTCCTGATGGCCTGATGACTACTGGAAATCAGTCATTCCTCTCCCGTTTCCCGGGGTATAATCACCTTTGACGATCAATTTGACAGCATTGAGGCGGAACATATGATCAGTAAACATATCTCCATGAAGATTATGCTTTTCCTCATTTCATGGTTCCTGCCTGTATTGGTGCCTGCGGCCGCGCAGGCCGGCTCAAATCCGCAGGAGCAGGATGAGGATTTCGCCGGCTCAGATATCAAAATATCCCCCGCGATACTGAACAATCAGAGACTCAGGGCCTATTTTCTCAAGGAATACGTTGAAAGGCACTATTACAATAGAAGCAGCCAGATGATGTCCCGAAATTTTGTAGAAAACTGGATTGACCTTCAGATCAGCCATAATGCGGAAGTCATAGCTGAAAGAGTTACGCTCCTGAAAAACGACTATGAAATGGGATCCCTTCTTCTGGCCAGGCTGGAGAAAGAGCCTGAAAGAATCGATATCAAGCTGCAGGTCACGCGGTTTTTCAGGAGTTTCCGGGAAGAGGCCCGTTCTTTGAGAAGAAAACTCAATTTTTTGGTTACCGGCCTTGATTCAGAGCCTGAAGATGCATCCAGGCACTATTCCATTGAAAAGGACTCTGTTCCCAGGCGGATGACGATGGTAAAGGCGGAACTGGTTGAGATGGAAAGGCTGGTCAGGGATTATTTTTTCAATCCCACCCATGTCGTTGAAGTCAGGGATTTGGAGGATAATAATATGATGATTCGACTTTTCCGGATCGAAAAAATTATGGAAAGCCTCGAAAAAACTGAGTTTTAGCGCGTGTTGATATTCGCGGATGCCATG
>CAZOGT010000021.1:1769-15083 GCA_964579015.1 uncultured Acidobacteriota bacterium
AGTCCTGTTCTTGCTTTCACTTCAAGCCGGAACTCCGGTTTCCGGAGCAGTCAGATTCCAGCCGCCTGATCCGGAGCAGTGCGGGACATTCGCGAAAGGCGGCAGTGACTCCGGGATCACCGAGGCTGAAGAGGCGGCAATCCATAACAACCCTCTACTAAGGAAGTTTTTTCAGGAGAGGTATGTCCAGATATTCGAAAGAGGGGGCCTGGCGGCCTGGGATTTCGAGAGATCACGAAACTACGGCGCGGGATTTCCTGCTTACCCGGGCATGAATTCGAGCCAGAGAATATTCAGGGAGAATTTTTTGGCCAGGCAGATCATGGATTTTTCCCGGGATCTCCGGCATTCTCTTGAGGCGCTAGAGGCATCCCTCTCAATCATAACTGCCTATGCTGAAGCCGCGGCCCCCCTGGAAAAAGAGGCCCTGAGAAGTGCACTGAATGATATTTCCGGGACTTCTGAGAAGCTGGGCAAACAGTTTAGCGGAATCCTCCCCCGATCACCCGCCCAAAGCAGGAGAATCCAACCCTCCGGGATTCGCCGGGGCAGTCTGGAAGGGCATCTTTTTGCCTTGGGAGACGCGGTAGACGTCTTAATCAAGGATACCAGGAATTATTTTTATTCCTCTCATCATGTGGTCACGGCTGACAGCCTGATGGAAGGAGATGTTTTTTCACTTCTGGAATCAATCGGGCAGACAGCCTCCCTGCTCAGCAATGCCGTGCGGCAGAATGAGGAAGAGAGGGCCGATGCCGGAGAAGTTCCGGAAGGGTAGTTGGCCGGAGGGCGGGGGATGCAAGCCGGAACATTCGGTGTCCCCTCGCCGGTTTTTCCTGATGGATTCATTTGGCGGAGAGATTCTCGGGGCGGGCCCCATCCTGAGAAGGGTCTCTTGAAAACTATGGGGCCTCGCCTAATGGTCAAAAACCAGCCTGTAGAGCAGGCTGTCAATTATCGCTATCCAGCTGGCCTCAATTACATTCGAGGATACACCTACAGTGGTCCATGATGACTTTCCGTCAGTCGATTCGATAAGAACCCTGACCTTTGCGGCAGTGCCGTCACGGGAACCGAGGACGCGTACCTTGTAGTCAACCAGGTGGATTTCGAGGACCTCGGGAAAGAATCTTCCGAGGGCCTTTTTTACAGCCAGGTCAAGAGCGTTAACCGGGCCGTTTCCTTCAGAAGCGGTATGTTCGACCTCATCTTCTACACATACCTTTACGGTGGCCTCGCTGACAAAATCTCCATTATTCATCTGGTCCACAATGATCCTGAAGCCCTTGACCGTAAACGGTTCAGTCAGCCCCCTGGTAAAGTGGTTGACCAGAAGCTTGAAGCTGGCTTCGGCCCCTTCGAACTGGTAGCCTTCATATTCCATCTTTTTAATCTGTTTGAGCAGTGGAGAAAGATCCAGTTTCTCGGGATCAAAGTCTCCTGACTCCCTGATCTTGTAGAGCAGATTACTTTTTCCTGACAGGTCGGAAACCAGGACCCTTCTGCTGTTTCCCACCAGTTCCGGTACGATGTGTTCATAAGTCCGGTTATCTTTGAGGATCGCACTGACGTGGATTCCACCCTTGTGCGCAAAAGCACTTTTCCCGACAAAGGGTAACGTGTTCGGAAGCCGCACATTGGCCGTTTCACTCACGAAGAAGGCCAGTGAAGTAAGCTCTTCCAGGTGTTCTTTTCCGACCGTCATCCTGCCCATTTTAAGTTCAAGGTTTGGAATTATGGAGGTAAGGTTGGCATTTCCTACCCGCTCACCATAACCGTTCATGGTTCCCTGTACCATGGTGCTCCCCGCTTCTACTGAAGCCAGGGAATTGGCCACAGCCAGTTCACTGTCGTTGTGGGTGTGGATCCCGACCTTTTCGACCAGTGAGCAGACTTTTGCGGAAGCTTCGCTGATCAGGGAAGGGAGGCTTCCGCCATTGGTATCGCACAGCACCACCCAGTCGGCTCCTGCGTCCCGTGCCGCGGTTATCACCCTGATTGCGTAATCAGGATTGGCCTTGTACCCGTCAAAAAAGTGTTCGGCGTCAAAAATTATCTCCCGGCCTTGGCCCTTCAGGTATGCAATGCTTTCAGCAACTATCTGCAGGTTCTGGTCGAGGGTGATGTTCAGGGCTTCGCTGACATGAAAGTCCCAGCTCTTGCCGACTATTGTAACCACCGGGGTTTCAGCTTCCAGCAACGCCCTGATATTGCCGTCTTCATCAACCCTGTTTTTCCAGTGCCGGGTGCTCCCGAAAGCGGCTATCCTGGAATTTTTCCAGCTCTTTCCCGCCGCCTGGGCGAAAAACTCGGCATCCTTGGGATTCGAGCCGGGCCATCCTCCCTCAATATAATGAATTCCGAACTCATCGAGCTTTTGAGCTATATGAAGCTTGTCACGTACACCCAGGGCGATGTTTTCAGCCTGGGTGCCATCCCTTAATGTACAGTCATAGATAAATACTTGTTCAGCCATTTCTACTCCATCCAAAAAACGAGGCGTTCCAAAAACGCCGGCCTTTGCAATCCGGTCCGCAGGTAATCAGCTCAGCTGAAGCTGTCTTGGGTGGTGCCCGGGCTGGTTAACTGCGGATGGATTCGATTAGCTCAGAATCCCGCCGCAAAGCCCGGCAGGGGCAATGATGCAGGAAATAATGATAATGGTGCCGGCAGTAGATACTAATCCCTTCCAGGTCTCGGATTTCTCTGATGTTCGTGGATTCTCTTTGTATTGCATGGGACTAATCTCTTTCCAGCGGTGTAATTGTATGATGATAAAATATAGAATTCAAGTTTAATGGCTTTAAACCTGTATTAACTGTAGTGAAAGGAACTGCCGACAGGCTGTCACGAACCGGAGGAAAACAGGCCGATTTTACAGTTCAGCTGGTGAATATGGACTTACGAGAACTTAAGAAGGATTATCTGCAAAAAAGGGCGGGCCTGGAACAGGAATATCTTGACGTAAAAAGAACCAGGGACTTTCTGGAAAAACACACCGGCCTTCTGGATGAAATGATCAGGGAGCTCTCCCGATTTTTTCTTTCCAGTCAATCTTTTTCCATAATCGCGATCGGCGGCTACGGACGCCGCGAAATGCTGCCCCATTCAGACCTGGACCTGCTGGTCGTGCATGATTGCGCGGATTCGGGGCTGGTACACGGGATGGCTTCTCCCTTGATCACCTCCCTTTGGGATCTGCTGAGGGATGTCGGACATCAGGTCTGGTCGATTGCTGAACTGGAAAAAATGGACAGTTCCGCGAATTTTGAGTTTGTCCTGGCCCTTCGGGACGGGAGGTATGTTGCCGGAGACAAAACCCTGGCTTCACGGGTGATAGAAGAGATATTCCCGGATTTATTCCACGGAAACAGGGAATTTTTTATCAATATAATCCATTCCGAAGTCAACAAGCGATACTCGAGGCAAAAATATACAATATTTCAGCTCGAGCCTGACGTTAAAGAGAGCCCCGGGGGGCTCAGGGACCACCTGGCTTCCTGTTGGCTGAATGACCTGGCCGGAGCTCCTCCCTACTGCAGATATTCTGATTCGGACGTGGCCGCAGCCCATGAATTTATGATCGGCCTCAGGATCCTGCTCCACATAATTGCTGGAAGGAACGACAATAAGCTGAGCATCAGCCGGCAGGAGAAAATCAGCTTTATGCTTTCCCCGGAGTCCGGTGATCCGTGCAGCAAGGAGGATATTCGCAGCGCCATTGAAGGATTCATGCGGCAGTATTACATCAACGCCCGTATCCTGAATGACCGCTGCCGAACCATGCTGGACATTACCCTGCCTGACAAGGACGCCAGAGAACTCGGGGTCTCCGATCTTGAGGAACCGGTTGACGCGGTTACTGTGCTTGAGATTTTCAACCGGGCGGGCTCCGAAAATGCCCGCCTTTCATACCAGCTGAAAAACCTGATTGCCGGGGAGGTTCCCCGGATCAGGGAGAATCTGGATGTTCCCGGGATCAAGGAATCCCTGCTGCGGTTTTTCAGGCCTTTCCGGGGAATGTCGACCCTCCTCTGGGAGATGTATGACCTTGGATTCCTCGAAACCCTTTTCCCGGAATTCAGTGCCATCAAAGCCCGTTTCTGTTGGGACTATTATCATCGGTATACAGTAGATGAACATACCATTCTTGCCATCAGGAATATCGAGCGCCTGACTTCGCCGGATGATGACCAGCCCGGATCAGGGCCATCTGACAAGAGATTCGCTTCGCTCCTGGCGGAGTCCTCAGAACCGGTATACATCAACCTGGCTCTCCTTTTTCATGATATCGGAAAGGGAATGGAGGGAGACCATTCCGTCACCGGGGCAAAGCTGGCGGAAAAGGCTTTAAGAAGGCTGGGCTTTTCCAGGCAGGAACGTGAAGCCGTAATGTTCCTGGTTCTACACCACCTCGCCATGTCAACAGTGGTCTTTCACCGTGATCATAATGACGAAAAGGTCCTTAACGAATTCACAGATCTCGTGTCTGATACCGAGACCCTGCGCAGGCTCACCCTGCTGACTTACGCGGACGTTAAGGCCGTTGGCCCGGGAACCCTTAATGATTGGAAGAAAGACCAGTTGTGGGATGTCTATATCAGGGCTTACCGAAAATTGACACTTGGATACGGCGCAGAACGAATTGATGAGGATGACCTTGGATTTGACCGGAAGCTTATTAAAGGGCTGCCTGGCAAACTGGATAAAGCTGGTTTTGAAAAGTTTCTCGAGGGCTTTCCTTTAAGCTATCTAAGGACCCGCCCGGAAAAGATTTACAGGCATTTCAAGTTGGCGTCGCGGTTGAATGACGAAAATCCCGTACAAAGCAACATATCCCGAAGCAACGGACTTTATGAGCTGTGCGTGGTGACTCCCGACCGGAGGAGGCTGTTTGCCAGGATCGCCGGGATGCTTTCCTATTTTGACATGGATATCGTCAAGGGATACGGGTTTGCCAACAAGCAGGATATAGTTCTTGATTTTTTTGAGTTTTTCGACAGGAACGACCGTTTCAGGTATTCCAGGGAAATCAGGCGGTTCCGAAAGATGCTGCACGACGTACTGACTGACCGTTCCTCCATCAGGGAAATGCTGAAGCAAAAGACCGCCAGCCCCCTTGTATTGAAAATGGGGAACCTTGAGCCGGTAGTCTATTTCGAGGACGACATTGAAAGGCGGCTGACCCTCATGGAGATCATTTCGCCGGATAAACCCGGCCTGCTCTACCTGATCGGGTCCATCCTCTCATCCTGCGAATGCGATATCGAGTTGTTATTGATCAATACCGAGGGTGAAAAAGCTGTTGACGTATTCTATCTCAGGCACAATAATGGGATATTGCCGGAACAGATAAAGGAACAGCTGAAGAAGGAGATACTTGAGTCTTTGTAACCTGTTGTTCCGGCGGGAGGTTATTCGGCTTTAACTCGCAGCTTCGTCAATGGCGGGCGGTGATCAACGCAACAGGCAAACAATCTGGTTTGAAAAAAATATGAAACTGGTAATGGCTATCATCAGGCCCAGCAAGGTTGAAGAATTGAAAGACGCCCTGGGCAAGCTGAATCTTTCCGGAATGACAATTACCGAGGTACGCGGACACGGCAGGCAGAAAGGCCAGGCCGCGATTTACCGCGGCAAGGAATACAATGTCAGCCTGCTTCCCAAGAGCAAGATCGAACTGGTTCTTCCGGATGACCTGGTGGACGATGCTATCAAGGTAATAATTGAGACCGCAAGAACCGGGGAAATCGGGGATGGCCGAATTTTTGTGATGCCGGTCGATCAGGGATACAATATCCGCACCGGCGAAATGGATGTCCTGTAGGCGTGTCCCTGGTTCCGGGGCTCTTTGACCCCGTCTTAAAGGCATATAGTGGTGCTGGAGCTCAGTTTTTTTGAGGGGACGGGACTGTTCATCTGCTTTTCAGAAGAGCTAAAGTCCTGCCAGAGTATTCAAAAGCTTTCTGTTTCTTTCCGCGATTTCTTCGAATTTTTCCAGCAGGGCGGCCGGGGACGAAAAATCCAGCAGCCGGGAGATGCTTTCCGTGTGGGAGGAATCGGCTGAAAGCCGGGGCGCGGGCTCCCCCGGGGGCGAGGTCAGGTCAGCCGCCGATTCAAGGGCATAGAAGAATTGTAAGCTCTCACGTACCGAATCAAGCTCAGCCCGGGTTATGATTTTTTCATGGGCCAGCCTGGTAACCGCTGCGAGGGTATTTTGATCAAATACCCTGTGTCGCAACTGCAGCATCTGCACGTAAAACTGGGTATCCAGGAGGCCTCCATAGCCTATTTTGAAATCCCTTTCTCCTGAAGCCTTTTCTTTTCCCAGCTCTATTTCCTTGCGTTTACGGATGTGCATCAGTTCCGAGATCTCAGCATCACTCAAGCCCTGGTCCTCCAACAGTTCCGGAAAGGGAAGGGGACAGCCGTGATCCACTATCAGACGGGCCTTCACATAGGCCAGCCGTTCCCACGTTTCCGCCCTGCCGGAAAAATACTCCTTCAGCTGTTCAAGGGAAATGATGTCGGTTGAAGTTCTCCCTTCCGGCCTCAGCCTGAAATCCAGGGAATACACCTTTCCATACTGGGTATATTCCTGGAGGGACGTTTTTACGGCCCGGATAAATGCCGGCAATTCCCGGAGGACTCCCGGTTCACGGGAAGCAGGGTCGTAAACGAACACCAGGTCCAGGTCTGAATGAAATATGAGTTCCGCCCCGCCCATTTTTCCCAGTGCGCCAATGGAAAATGGGACCTCCCTGACATCCGGAAATCTATCCAGGACCTCCTCAACCGTTCGCTTGAGGCAGGCTTCGGCCAGGGATGTTATATCTGCCCGGACCACCGGAGATCCGGGAGCAGGGAGCTCCCTGACTCCCAGTTTGAATTCCTCGGCCTGCTTGAAAAATCTGAGGGCGTCTTCGAATGATCTGCCTTGGGCAGCGGAGATATCAAGCGAATCTGACAGCAATTTCGGATAGTCCGGAGCTGCGCTGTGGGGCATCACGATGTAATCTGTCAGCTCCGGCCTCCTGATGAGGCTTTCCGAGAGAAAGGGGCCTGAAGCCAGAACGGCAAGGAGGGTCTCGGCCTGGGCCCGGTTTCCCGCCATTTCGGAGTAGAGGGCAACCCTCCCGCCAAGCGCCTCCGCAAACCGGTCCAGCCTGGTGAATATTTCCCGGGGCTCCGGGAGGCAGGCGCTCTTTTCAAGGAGGAAGGGAAGGAGATTAGCCAGCAGGTTCCTCATTTTTTGCGGAGAATGAGGGAATGCCTGGGCATTGCTGAGGATGCGGATCCCCTCCAGGACTCCTTCAGGATCGCGGGGAGAGTAGTTTTTCCTTATTATATCGAGGGCTCGGCTCTCGCTCATCCCCTTGTCAAGCAGAATATCCGCAAGTTCACTCTGTTCTGATTCTCCCTGCAGCAGGGAAGCGAAAATCTTATTCACTCCGCTTGTTACCCTTTCCAGGTCTCTGCTGAAAGAAGCCACGATTTCGGATGCGGCATCTCCAGGTATTTCACCCTGTTCCGCACGGTATCCCATCCTCCGGGCGCAGAAATAGAGGCCTGAATCATCCTCTGGAAGGGTCTGGGTCTGAAGGTAGTTGACCAGCTGCAGCTTGTGTTCCAGGTCCCGCAGAAATATGTAGGCATCCTTCAGGAAGGAGTGGTCCCTGCTGTCAATAAATCCATGATCCAGGAGACGGTCAAGCGCTTCAATAGTGTTTCCAGTGCATATTCCGGGATTGATTCCGCCGTACAGCAGTTGAAAAGACTGCACGAAAAACTCAATTTCACGAATGCCGCCCAGGCCCAGCTTAATATCGCTGGTTATCTCTTCCCGGCGTCGGAGTTCACGGTCAGTGCGCTGTTTTATGAGGCGAATTTCCTCCACCGCGGCGAAATCCTGGTATTTTTTGTAGATGAAAGCCTGGATTGACCGGAGAAACCGTGAACCCATTTCCAGGTCCCCTGCGACCGGCCGGGCCTTGATCAAAGCCAGGCGGTCGGTCGTATCCGCCCAGTGACGGTAATAATTATCAGCTGCTTTCAGGGATGTAGCCATTTCGCCGCGGCTCCCCATGGGACGGAGTCGAAGATCAACCCTGTAGAAATGGCCCTCCGGCGCACTTTCAGTCAGAACCTTTCTGTAGGCCCTGGAAAACTTCAGTACCCTACGCTGGGTCTTCTCATCCTCGTAAAGAAAAATAAGGTCCACGTCAGAACTGAAATTCAGCTCCCTTCCTCCCAGCTTGCCCATTCCCAGGACTACGAAACCCGAGGGGGGCAGGTGGTGTTCCGCTGCGGTGATTTCCAGGACTTCCTGCAAAACGGCATCCGCAAGGGATGAAATCTGAGAGGCTGCTTCCGCCATCTTGACGGTGCGCAGCAGGTCCTGGGTCCCTATTCTGAGAATTTCACGTCTTTGCAGGCGCTGCAGAGTTTCCAGGCGCGCCCTCGGATCAGCGCTGACCTTTGCGGCGCGGGCGGCCTCCTTGCTGAAATATTCGGGGCTCCGGCATATCTCCAGGTTCCCTTTTTCCAGCAGCCAGTAAATGTACCTGGGGTTCCGCAGGAGAATGACAGTCAGAAATTCAGAGCCCCCGGTAATAGCGGCAGCCACCTCCAGAATAGCCGGATTCTCCATGGCGACATGAATGAACTGGGAGACGCTCGGGAGCGCTTCAAAAAAAGAGGCCAGTCCCCTGATCGAAGCATCCGGATCAGCGGAATTGCCGGCAGCAGCGAGAATCTGATCGGCGATGGCCGCCAGAAGAGCAGGGTCCCCGCTTATTCCGGCCATCTGCTGCAGGCCCATGTCGGCTCCCGAGGGATCCCTGAAACCGAATCGCGTGAGAAAAAAGGCTATCTCATCTTTGTCGAGTTCAGGTGAAAGGAGAAGGTCTCGGGCATTCATTATCCGCAATTGTATAAGAAAGATGGGACATCAGGGAGCCAACCCGGAAATCACAGCTTATCCTGAAGGGAGACGTGATGCGCGGCAGTAACCGCAAGGAGCGTTTTGCCGGAAATGCGGGTCTTGTTGGCTGCCGATTCCATAAGGGGCGGGATGCACAGAGAGCACCCCGCCCCTTGTCCAGGCATTTTTTTCCTGGATCCGAAACTCTGCTTCTTCAGGCTGCTAGATATCGTAATAAAGGGCAAATTCATACGGGTGAGGTCTCAGCCTGACAGCATCAACTTCATTCTTCCATTTGTATTCAATCCAGGTATCAATGACATCTTTGGTGAACACATCGCCTTTCAGCAGGAATTCATGATCATTTTTCAGTGCTTCGAGAGCTTCTTCCAGGGTCCCCGGAGTTGACGCTACATGAGCCAGTTCTTCAGGAGGAAGGTCGTATAGATCCTTGTCCATCGGGTCCGGCGGCATAATCTTGTTCTGGATCCCGTCCAGCCCGGCCATGAGCATGGCGGAAAGGGCCAGGTATCCGTTACACGAGGGGTCCGGCGGCCTGAATTCAAGCCTCTTGGCCTTTTCACTATTGGAATAAGCCGGAATTCTTACGCAGGCGCTCCGGTTTCTCATGGAGTAGATCAGATTGATAGGGGCTTCATAGCCTGGCACAAGACGCCGATAGGAATTGGTAGTCGGAGCACAGAGAGAGAGGACTGCACCGGCATGTTTGAGCAGTCCCCCGATGTAATAAACAGCCATTTTACTGAGGTCGGCATAAGTCCCGGCTTCGTAGAATAAATTCGAATCCCCCTTCCAGATGCTCTGGTGGCAATGCATCCCGGAACCGTTGTCCATAAAAATCGGCTTGGGCATCAGGGTGACTGTCTTGTTGTTGGCCCTGGCAACGTTCTTCAGCACATATTTGAACTTAAGCAGGTTGTCAGCAGTCTGGGTCAGCGTGTCATAGCGAATATCAATTTCGCACTGGCCGCCTGAGGCAACCTCGTGATGATGGATCTCTACGTTGATCCCGACCTGTCGCAGGGTGGCAACCATGTCGGAACGGATGTCATGCAGCGAATCCATTGGGGGTACAGGGAAATAGCCTTCCTTGGCTCTCGGCTTGTATCCCAGGTTGGGGCCCTCGTCCCGGCCGCTGTTCCAGGATCCCTCGACCGAATCAACGGAATAGAAACTTCCGTTCATGGTCTGATCAAAGCGCACATCATCAAATATGAAGAATTCCGGCTCAATCCCAAAATAACAGGTATCCCCTATTCCTGTGGATTTAAGGTATTTTTCTGCTTTCCTGGCAATGTACCTTGGATCCCTGCTGTACTGTTCCCCTGTCATCGGGTCCGCAATGTTGCAGATCATGTCCAATGTCCGCCGCTTGGTGAATGGATCTTCAAAAGCGGTGTCCGGGTCGGGAAACAACAGCATGTCGCTCTCCTGGATCTCCTTGAATCCGCGAATGCTGGACCCGTCAAATCCGAATCCGTCTTCAAAGCTGTCCTCATCCAGGATTTCCGGGACAATGGTGTAATGCTGCCACAGCCCGGGAAGGTCGCAAAACCTGAGGTCAATTTCTTCGATTTCCCGGTCTTTAATCAGCTGTAATACTTCTTTGACATCCATGGGAACAATTCTCCTTTTAATTTAAAGGGTGGTTTTTGAAAAGGCGTAAATAAAAATATTATAATTTTTAAATAACTTTATTACGAATGGCTGACATTATCCATTTTCTATCCTTGCTGTCAACTAAAAACAGGCAGATTGTTAAAAAATAAATTACATTCTGCATGCATAGAGCATGAGAGAGTGTCTCCTTGCGATATATGGCCGCGTTGGCCGTTCATGGCAGGGCAGGGCAGAAGGTTACCGGGAGCATGCCTGATTTATCTACTTTCTCTATTGGAAATCAGGGTGATTTGCTTTAATCTAGCGGGAGGAGTCACCTGGTGCGGGTTTGTCACCGGGTAACGGGCTGGAATCCGGTATCTGAAAAAGAATATTTGTTCGAAAAGAGTATTGAAAGGTGTTCTGAAATGAAAAAATTGATTTCCGTTGTCGCTCTCTCCTGTGTTTTCATACTGGCCTGCTGTTTTGTCGTATTCGGCGCCAGTGCGGTAGGCCTGACCAAGAAGCTGGCTCTCAGCAATGCGGAATGGAGCCTGATTCCAGCTGTTTTTCTGTACACTGCCTGCCTGGTGCAATTTTTCATTGGAGGAGTTACCGACAAAATAGGGCACAAGCCGGTGGCCGTTCTGGGTTTTTCAGTTACTGCAGCCAGCATGCTTTTAATAGCCATGGCTCCCAGCCTGAATTCATTGCTGGTGTCGGCGGTCTGCCTGGGGGTGGGCGCAATGTGCCTTAACACTGTAGGGAACACCATAATTCCGCAGGTATTATTCGGAGGGACCGACCCGGCCCGGGCCAGCAACTTCGGCAATGGATTTTTCGGTATGGGACTGTTTCTGGCTCCGCTGATCATAAACTACGCTCCCTCATACCAGGTCGGACTCTATATACTCGCCGCCCTGAATATCCTGCTGCTTCTTCTGGCCTTTATAACAAGGTTTCCACAGGCTGCCCTGGGATACAGATTTTCAACAGCGATCAAGTTACTGGGGCAAGCCCCGGTACTGATAGCCGCCCTGGCCTTGCTCTGCTATGTGGGCCTGGAGAACTCAATGAGCAACTGGACAGCGAAGCTGATGAATGAAATCTTTATGGCAGCCGGATCTGCGGCTGAAGAAGCGGGGACAAATTCAGCAACGGTCCTTTCCGCATTCGGCCTGGCGATCATGATCGGGCGTTTCATTGCATCAGCGGTTAAAAACCTGACCGCCATAGGGGTCAAGGTCATTGTCGTCTCCTCGGTTGTTTCGGTCATAACACTTGGAGTTTTGTATATGGCTGGATCTCCTCTGGTGGCTATTGTCGCGGTAATCATCACCGGGCTTGCTTTCGCCCCGATCTTCCCGACCATAGTAGGAGTGACCTTCAGCAAGTATGAACCCCGCTATTACGGAAGCATCTTTGGAATTATCTTTGCTGTCGGCCTGTTCGGTGGAGGTCTGCTGCAGAACCTTATCGGCTACATGGCAGGGACATCGGTCCAGTCGGCTTTTGTTACCCTGGCTTTTGCTGCTGCCGCTTTGATATTGATTGGGCTGCTTATGGGCAGGGCCAAGCCTGTGCCGCTGAATTAGAATCTCCGGCGAATATTAAAGGCAACCGGGCCCCGGCAACCCTGGGGCCCGGCTTTATCAGTATGCCGATTGCCCCGCGGAATGTAGGCGGGGCAATTGATCCGCATTATTTAAGCAGCGGCAGGAGATCGGTACCGTCCACATCATCGGGCAGCTTGAGGCCCAGGAGGGAACCGAATGTTACCGGCACATCAACAGTCTCAACTCTCCCGGAATGCTTCCCTTTAGCGATACCCTTGCCGGCGAAAATCAGGGGAACATGGGTGTCATAATCGTACGGTGACCCGTGGCCGGTGCCGGTTCCCATGGAAGCGATGAAATTTTCCTCCCACTGGATCAGCAAATTGGGGCTTCTGCCCGGAAAATAATTGTTGTAATGAATAGTATGGAAATAATCATCCGACGGTTGTTCCAGTTCCGTCCTGGTCCAGACCTTGCGGATGGCTGAGCAGGATTCCAGAAGTCTGGCGGCCTGGTTTTCAATATCTTCCCGTTTCAGATTGTTTCTTCCTACCGCAGTGTGGTTCAGGTAATAGCCGTTAACAAACCAGTCCTCCCTGTCTCCCACGGACCGGTCGAATTCCGGGCCCAGCTGCTGGAGGCAGGCAACATCCTCGTCCTTAAGGCGCCCGCCTTTCTGTCCGGTTTCCACCAGGTATTCGGGCAGCTCCAGCCCTCCATGGTCAGCGGTAAGGGCAACTACCCATTCATCTTTGCCGACTTCTTCGTCAAGAAAGCTGAACAGTTCAGCCAGGGAAGCATCCAGCCTCATCAGGGAGTCCATCATTTCCGGGCTGTTCGGTCCCCACGCATGGCCCACGGAATCAATCGCTGAGAAACTGATGCCCAGAAAATCCGGATGTTCATCCCTGCCCAGCTCCTCATTTGCAATCAGCCGCTTGGCCAGCTTCATCAGGTAGGTGTCCATCATCGGGGTTCCCCCGAAATCATTATAGAAAGAGCTTCCGGGGTAGGGATAGGCGGAGCCCATTGAATGGGGCATCTGATTACTGAACCAGCCGTAATCACTTTGCGCGACATCTTCCCTGGGCAGCAGGCTCCTGCTTGATGCTTCAAGATCCCAGAGCTTTCCGAAAAACTGCCCGGGATAATCTTCCCGGTTGAATTCATTCAGCCATTCCGGAAGCTTTTCGTAATAATGAGTGCTGGAAAGAA
>CAZOGT010000021.1:15093-17853 GCA_964579015.1 uncultured Acidobacteriota bacterium
CATCTTCGCGCTACCGACTCGATCCGGAGCGAGTCGGACCAGAAGGCGCCGTCTGGATTCTGTCCGGCGAGAAGAATCGCACCGCGGTCCTTGCGGCTGATTCCATAGGTTTTTGACTCCGGGTTCGCGGCCTCCATCCAATCGCTGAGCCCGGTGACAACCAGGTTTGCGGAGGATCGCGGGGTGCCCCGGAAGTCACCTGCAGTGGTGGTAGCCCGAACTGAGGAGTCAGCTACGCAGTTGATAGCTTCAGACCCTTCATTCCTGTACCAGCTGTTTCCGATAATGCCGTTTTTTCGCGGGTAGTATCCTGTCCCCAGGACTCCGTGGCCTACTCCGGTAGCTGTAATGGCGTGGGCATGATAAGCTTCTGAGAAAACCTTTCCGTTTTCCAGCAGCCATTTGAGTCCTCCCTGGAAGTTTTCTCCAAAACGGTCCATGTAATCCGCCCGTCCCTGATCAATAACCAGGGTCAGGATGAGTTTTGGCTGGTCGTCAGCTCCCAGCAGGGAAGGGCCCGCGGAGGCTGCCATCGTCACGCAGATTAGAAATACGGTAAACCATCTAAATTTCATAATTACTAATTAACCTTGTTTTTTTGCAGTTGATTCATGATTGATTCATGCTGGAACGCTATGGTCAATCGGGGTTTTCCATGAAATAGTATCCAACAACATGTAGTATGAGGGAGTGTCCGTCTTCGATTCTCCCCATATGTGATGATTCGACAAATACCTTGTGCTGAGCAATTTCTCCAAGTTTCCCGCCTGGACGTCCGGTAAGCCCCAGGGTTATGAGTCCATTGCCGTTTGCCCAGTCCACGGCTTCGATGATGTTGGGGGAATTGCCGCTTCCGCTGATAGTAATGAGGACATCTTCTTCCGACGCGAAATTCTTAAGTTGTTCGACAAAGATTCTGCCGTAGCTGAAATCATTGCCAAGGGCCGTAATCCAGGGGACAGAGTCATTGAGGCAGATGACCTTGAACCTGGGTTCCCTGGCCAGGGACGCCCCTTTTCCGAGGTCTACCGCAAAATGGCTCGCAGTGGCGGCGCTACCGCCGTTTCCGCAGATAAAAATCTGCCTGCGCGATGTCCTGGCGTTTTCCAGCATTTCGATGATATTGGAAATATCTGCTGTTTTGAGGCTGCCAGCCATTTCCAGGGTGTTCTTTAAATAGTCCTGAATGTAGCCTGAATACCTGTTTTTCATGATAATGTTCTTTCAATGAGGGTTCATGTTCTATTTTTTCTTTCCTGAATATTACCAAAAAGGACTAATCCGGCATGGAAAATCTGATTCTTTGTTTTGAAACGGGCGGAACAAAGTTGGTGGCAGTGATGTTCGATGGGCAGGGGTCCGTCCTGGAGCGGGTGGTACTGAAGCGGCCGCCGGGACATCACGCCCTGGACACGGTAAACCAGCTTTGTTATGCGGGCAAAGCGCTGGCCGGCAGGTTTTCCAGGCCCTCGGCAGTAGGATGGGGATTCGGTGGAACCGTTGACAGGTCTGCGGGCAGTCCGGCCTGGTGCTACCATGAAGCGGGATGGGGAACGTTTGACGCCATGGCCATGTTGCGCGGCGAATTGGGCGATGTCCCGATTTTTGTGGAGAATGACTGCAACATGGGAGCCCTGGCCGAAGCCTGGAGCAGGGAGGCGGGGCCGCCGGAAATGCTGTTTTTCGCTACCCTGGGAACCGGCATCGGGGGCGGAATTGTGCGCAATGGTGAACTCCAGCAGTTCAGCAGGGAAGGGGAAGGGGAAATCGGACACCTGGTAGTTGAACCCGGGGGCGCCCTGTGCGCGTGCGGAAACCGGGGCTGCCTGGAAGCTTATTGTTCAGGGCCCGGGATGAGCAATCTCGCTGAATCCGTTACAGGAAGAAGGATGGACTCATATAAAATCATGGAGAATTTCAGGAACGGTGACCCTGAATGCCGGAAAATCCTGGAAAAGGGTGCAGACTACATGTCCCTGGCCATGTCAGCGGTGATCAATATCCTGGCGCCGGATGAGATTGTCCTGGGGGGCGGCCTGATGTGGGAAAACCGTGATGACCTGGAGATGATCGAGGAAAAAAGCAAAGCCCGCGCATTTCCGATCTTCAGGAACCGCGCGGTTTTCCGGCTTTCAGAATTGGGAAATGAACTGGTGAGCAGAGGGGCATATTATTTCGCAAGGTACCAGCTTGACCGGTTGCAGATTTGAAAAGCGTTAATATATATTGCATATTTTACAAAATGGAATTCGCATCCGTGAATCAAGCAGAAGGAGATTGATAAGGTATGAATGAGATTATCGGTGAAATGGAAAAAGGATGGAATGAAAAGATTATTTTCAGCATAAGTGAATTCAAGGGAAAGAATTACGCCAATATCAGGATCTATTATGAAGACGATGAGGGAGAGTGGAAGCCGACCAAAAAAGGGGTGACGGTCTCTCTCGATACTTTTCGTGAATTCAAGGAGAATATTGAAAACCTTGAATCCTTCCTGCTGGATAAAAAGCTTCTGCCTGAAGCGTAGGAGTTATGTCAGATCCGTCTGGCATAATTTTTCTCAGCCCTGATACGATCTATCAGGGAGATTGCCTGTCGATGGAGGCGGGCAAGGAAACGATGGAGTAGGAACAAGTCCATGACAGAGATCAAGTGCATGAAAGACGGTCCATTTTTCGTCAGCGGTGAATTCAAGCTCACCGATGCCAATGGCAAAGCCATTGACCTGAGCGGAAGAAAGCAGGCTGGATTGTGCCGCTG
>CAZOGT010000022.1:0-17739 GCA_964579015.1 uncultured Acidobacteriota bacterium
GGGATGGGATGAATCCAAGGTGGTGACAAGGCTCTGGATTGCAGCGATCATTGCAGCGCTTTTCAGCCTGACCACCCTCAAACTTCGCTGAAACATGAAATATTCAGAGGTGATTCTTTGAAGCAGCCAGTGCTTGAACTGAAAGGTAAGAGGATAATGGTAGCCGGCCTCGGCCGCAGCGGGACAGCTGCGGCCCGCCTCGCCTCTGACTGCGGGGCGCTGGTGACGGTTACAGACACCCTTCCCGAAGAAAAGTTGAAAAAAAATCTTTCCCTCCTGGGTGAGGCGACCAGCATAAGGCTCGGAACACCCTCCAGGCAGGACTACCTGGCAACCGACCTGATAGTGCTCAGCCCCGGTGTTCCCCCAGGGCAGGCATGGCTGAAAGAAGCGGCTTCCGCCGGCAGGAATATCATCGGGGAGGTGGAACTCGCCTACATGGCAATGAGCGGAAGGGTCCTGGGTATAACCGGAACCAACGGCAAGACCACTACCACCATGCTGACCGGGGCTGTCCTGGCTTCATCCGGAATGGACATTGAGGTGGCCGGCAATGTAGGGACCGCGCTTTCGGAGTCGGTTCTCAGGGCCAGGCATGAGAACCGTGAACCCCTTTTTGTAACTGAACTTTCGTCCTTCCAGCTGGAAGGCATCCGTACATTCAGGTGCGAAATCGCCCTGCTGCTCAACTGCACCCCGGATCACCTTGACCGTTATCCGGACTTTGCAGCTTACAGGGAAGCCAAGATGAGAATTTTCCTCAACCAGAAGGCGACTGATTTTGCCGTAATCAACGCTGATGACCCTTCCTTGATGGAGGATGCCCGGCCACTTCCTTCCCGGGTGTTCCCCTTCAGCACTTCCAGAAAACTGGAGGAAGGTGTCTTTATCGATGGCGGCTCTTTCTGGGCAAGGCAGAATGGAGCAGATACAAGGCTCCTCAAAACCGATGAACTTCGCCTGATGGGAAGCCACAATCTCGAAAACGCGGCCGCAGCCCTGGCCGCTTCGTTCCTGGCCGGCGCAGCCGTGGAGACCATGGCCGCAGCAGTCAGGACATTCAAAGGGGTGGAGCACAGGCTTGAATTTGTAGCCTGCCTGGAAGGAACCGATTATTTCAATGACTCCAAGTCGACCACAGTCCAGTCAACCCTGAAAGCGCTGGGGGCGTTCACGGGAAAAATCATCCTCATCATGGGGGGATTCGACAAGGGAGGCGACTTCACGCCCCTCACGGAAATTGTGACGGAAAAGGTCAAGCTCCTGATCCTGATGGGCGACACAGCCGGAAAAATAAAGAAACAGCTGGGGAATTCTGTCCCCATACGTTTAGTTGACGGGCTTCAGGCCGCCGTGGCTGCAGCTTCTGCAATATCAGCCCCCGGGGATACGGTGCTCCTTTCCCCGGCATGTGCCAGTTTTGACATGTTCAAGGATTATGAAGAGCGGGGAAAAATATTCAAATCCCTGGTTTTGTCCGGGAAATTCTCCGGCCGGGAGTATGCACGGGAGAATAATTCAGCATGAACAGGAGAATACCTTACGATCACTGGATAATTCTGAGTCTCAGCGTTCTTCTGGGCATGGGGATTGTTGTTGTTTACAACGCCTCCTTTCTGGTTTACAGCGCCTACCCATTCTATTTCATTAAGAGGCACATGGTCTGGGTGGCCCTCGGCATTCTGGTCCTCTACGCCATGATGAAAATCAGGTATCAGATTTTCAACCGGAATCTCATTGCCCTGCTGCTCTCCCTCATGGCGGCGGGCCTGCTGGTGGTCCCCCTCCTGACCTCGGAATCAATCAAAGGGTCCCGGCGATGGATCCAGGTTACCGAATCCATCTCGTTCCAGCCTTCGGAATTCGCAAAGATTGTACTGATCATTCTGACCGCCCACTTCCTGGCAAGTTACCATGGTCCGGGGAAGAAGCAGAAAAGCGGAAATACGCTGGTTTACTTCTACCCTCTTTTCGCTACTCTCCTTATCACCCTGGTACTGATGGGAAGGGACTTGAGTACAGCAATCCTGATGACGATAGTAGTGCTGATCATGTTATACCTTGGAGGGCTCCGGCTATCCCTGATAGCAGGGGTCGGCGTGCTGGGGACCGTCGCGTTTCTCGTGCTGATCTTCACCGAAGGATACCGGGCCATGAGGATAAAGGCCTTCCTTGACCCGGAGTCCGATCCCCAGGGTGCGGGATACCACATTTTCCAGAGCTTAACCTCTTTTGGTGCAGGAGGGCTTTCCGGAGAGGGGTTCCGGTCCAGCGCCCTGGCTCTCGATTTCCTGCCGGAAGCGCATACTGACTTCATTTTCGCGGCGATTGGACATGAAACCGGGCTGGTGGGATGCCTTATCGTGCTTACCTTTTTCATAATCTTTGTTTTTCGCGGCTTGAAGGCGGGGCACCATTCAGATACCACATTCGGATTTTTCCTGGGACTGGGCCTGGCCTCAGCTATCGGGCTCCAGGCGTTTCTGAATATGAGCGTCGCCCTGAGCCTCTGTCCAACGACCGGGCTTCCGCTTCCCTTTATTTCCTACGGCGGCTCCTCGACCCTGATGATGCTCTTTGCCACCGGCATTCTCCTTAACATTTCCGGATCGCCAAAGGAGCACCTTACTTCCAAAGCAGGGAAAAGAGGCAGGAAGGACCTGCAGGTTGGTTCCAGTTCACCGAATATTGTAATCAAGGCCGCAGGCTGCGGAAGGACTCCTTACCGCCAGGATGAACTTCCCTGGGAGGAAAACTCATGAGGAGGGTGCTTTTTGTCGGAGGCGGGACCGGCGGCCATGTATATATGGGAATTTCGATAGCCGCGGAACTGCGGCGAACCAGCCCCGGAACGGAAATCTGTTTTGCGGGAAGCGATAAAGGGATCGAAAACAGGATCATTCCGGAACTCGGATATCGCCTGGAAACCATCAGGATAGGAGGGCTCAAGAACGTGGGGCCGGCAAGGACCCTTTCAACCCTCCTCCAGCTGCCCGCGGCCTTTTTCAAATCGCTGCGGATTGTCCGCCGGTTCGAGCCTTCGATCATTGTAAGTGTCGGAGGTTACTCCGCCGGCCCCCTGGCCCTGGCCGGAAGAATTTTCCGGGTTCCTCTGCTCCTGATCGAACCCAATGCCTTTCCGGGATTCACCAACAGGATCCTGTCCCGCCTGGCACAGGGGGCCGCCCTGGCCTGGGATGAGTGCAGCGGTTTTTTCAGGACCAGAAATAAGATCACAGGCATCCCGGTCCGCCCTGAATTTCATCTGGTCCCGGAGACGGAGCCAAATGAAGGGCGTCCGCTGCGCCTGCTGATATTCGGAGGAAGCCAGGGAAGCAGGCCGATAAACAGGCTGATGGTTCAAGCCCTGCCCTTTCTGTCGAACGAAACTTTTTCCATAATTCACCAGACCGGCGCCTTCGACTTCAGGGAGGTCAGGGACGGTTATCGGAGCCAGGGGTGGATGGATGCTGAAATTACGGAGTATATCAATGACATGCCGGACAAATTCCGCTGGTGCGACCTGATCCTGTCACGGGCCGGGGCCTGCACCGTGGCCGAGGTGGCCGCATCAGGAAGGGCCTCAATCCTTATTCCGTTTCCCCAGGCGGCCGACAATCACCAGGAAAAAAACGCCCTCGCCATGGCACGCCGGGAGGCTTCGATATGCCTCTCCCAGGATGGCCTGACCGGGGAAGTACTGGCTGAACAGCTGAACAGCATTGCCGGAGAGAGGGAACGGCTGCAGTCAATGGCGCTCAAGGCGAGGAAACTTGCCCGGCCTGACAGCAGCAGGAAAATCGTCGAATTCATGGAAGAGCTGCTGAAAAACAGGACATCAGGGCATGCCGGCCACCCTGAACATCCCGAAGTCCATGCAAACAGTGAAGAAAGGACTGACAGTGGGAACAGGTAGAATACCGGGTAAGGTCATAAAAAGAATTCACCTGGTAGGAATCGGGGGATCCGGCATGAGTTCACTTGCTGAACTCGGGTTCAGCTTCGGATTACAGGTATCAGGATCCGACATATCCGAAAGCAGGATTACCCGGCGCCTTGCGGGGAAAGGGATAACTGTGCATATCGGACACTCGGAAAAAAACCTGGGCAATGCGGATGCGGTGGTCTACTCCTCGGCTGTCAGCCCCGATAACCCTGAGATTCTGGCGGCCGCAAGGAAGGGCATTCCCGCAATGCACAGATCCGATCTGCTTAAAATGCTGATGGAAGGCCGGACCGGCCTGACTGTTGCCGGGACCTATGGAAAATCGACTGTAACCGCCATGCTGGCCACGATCCTTGCAGCTGCCGGGAAATCCCCTTCCCTGGCGGCGGGAGCTGAAATTCCGGGATTAGGCGGAAGCTTCCTGGCCGGTAAAGGAACATTTTTCATTGCCGAAGCTGATGAAAGTGATCGCAGCTTTCTTAAATATGAACCGTTTGCCGGCATTGTCACCAATATTGATGCCGATCACCTGAATAATTATGAAGGGATTGAAGATATTAAAGGGACGTTCCTCCATCACCTCAACTCCATTTCCGAAGCAGGGGCTGCCGTCTGCTGCCTGGATGATCCCAACCTTGAGAGCCTGCTGCCTTCCGTGCGGGGCAGGGTAATAACCTACGGACTGGGAGAGGGAGCCGACTATCGCGCGTCGGATATTGAACACCTCGGGCTCAGCACATCATTCAATGTAACCTGCGGTTCATCTGTTCTAGGGGAAATCAGGCTGCCCATGCCCGGAGAGATCAACGTGCTCAATGCCCTGGGGGCGATAACCCTCAGCCTTTTCCTTGGTATTGATTTCAGTATGATCAGCGCTGCATTGAGTTCCTTCCAGGGCATTTCAAGGCGAATGGAATTCAAGGGTGAGGCTGGAAACATCTGGGTAATGGACGATTACGGTCATCATCCCACCGAAATCAGGGCTGCCCTTAAGACATTCAGAATGCTGGGCAGGAGGACGGTGCTGGTGTTTCAGCCCCACCGCTACAGCCGGACTGAAAAACTCATCGAGGAGTTGGCCGATTCATTCTCAGACGCGGATGAACTGCTGCTGCTGCCTGTATACCCAGCCGGGGAAAAGAATGACAGGAAAGGACTTTCAGAAAAGCTGGCCAGGGCGGCCCGAAAAAGACAGCCTCTGAAATACTTCACTTCTCTCACTTCCGCTGCGGATTACCTGGTGGAATCAACCGGACCCGGAGACCTGATAATAACCATGGGGGCAGGGGATGTCTGGAAAACAGGGGAGGTGTTCCTTGAAAAGAAAAAGTAGCCGAAGAGAGAGGAATACCATCCGGCATGTGCTGACATGGATAAAAGTCATGGTCGGCTTTGTGATTCTGGGCGCGCTGGTGCATGCAGGTTCGGAACTCAAAAGCCATATAGAAAACATGCCGGAAACCCAGCTTTCAGAGGTAGTGGTAATTGGAGCTGAACAGGTCGATCCTGAGGATATTAAGAGTACAGTCAGGGCCTGTTCTCCGGAATGTATCCTGTTGGCGGACCTTGAAAGAATAAGGGAGTCTGTGGAAACTCTTCCCTGGGTTTCGGAAGCGACGATAATAAGAAGGCTGCCCGATACCCTGATTGTCCGGTTAACCGAGAGGGAACCGGTAGCCGTAGCAGGTGTAGACAACAAGCTCTATGTCGTTGACAGCCATGGAATCATCCTGGACCCTTTCACCAACCAGCAGACCCTTCTCTCACAGCCGGTAGTCAAAGGCCTCAAGCACCAGTTGCGAGGGTATACGGAAACATTCAACCATTCCAGGATGAAGTTGTATCTGGAGGCTCTTGAAGAATTTCAGTCAGGCACTGAGGACTACTCGGAGACCATTTCAGAAATTGATGTTACCAACCCGGAAAACGTTTCGGTAATCCCAAAAGAGGACCCCGTGGTTATTTATCTGGGGGACCGCTCTTTCAGGGAAAGGTATCAGTCTTTTCTGAGCAGAAAGCAGTTGTACCACCAGATAAAAAAACAGTATGGGACGCTCCAGTACATAGATATCAGCTTTGAAAAGCAGATCATTTTTCGTACTGAAAAGCGTGAGATTGCGGGATGACCAGATAAAAGGCAAGAGAAGAAACTTCAGAATGGCTATTAAAAAAACTGTTATTGCCGGGATTGACATTGGTACGACCAAAGTATGTACCTGCATCGGCGAAATGCGGAGCGATGACATAAAGATTCTCGGGAGCAGCCTGGTCAAGCTGGAGAGGGGTGTCAGCCAGGGCCTGATAACCCACCTGATGGAGACTTCCAGGGCAATCAAGGAATCGGTCGACCTGGCGGTCCAGAAAGCGGATGTGGATTTCAGTTCGGTATGGGTAAGTATCGGAGGATATCGTTCTTACGGCCTGCAGGTTTCCAGTTCCAGAACTATTACCGCCAGAAACCGCGCCATCACCAAGGAAGATGTTGAACAGGTATGCAGGGAGGCCAAAACCAAAATAACCATTCCCGAGGATTACGAAATACTGCATACCCATCTCCAGGATTTCCTGCTCGACGAAGAAAATGAGGTTATGGACCCATTGGGGATGTCCGCCGACAGGCTCTCAGCCAACCTCTTCCTGGTAATGACCCCTTCGGCTGTAATTGCCAATACCCGTAATGCCCTGGCAAATGCCGATATCCAGTCGATCGAGGGAATGGTTCTCCACCAGATTGCTTCCGGGTGCGGAGTCCTGAGCCCCGATGAAAACGAACTTGGGGTAGTCCACATTAACATGGGAGGGGGAACGACCAGCCTTAGTGTTGTCCATCGAAACCGGCTGCTTCATACCTCGGTACTTCCGGTTGGGGCCTGCCAGGTGACAAAGGACCTGGCCATCACCTTGAGAACTCCTATGAGCGAGGCCGAGAGCCTGAAAATAAGGCTTGGATCAGTGGACCTGGAAAGCATCACCAACGAAGAGGTCATAGAAATAAGCCTGATCGGCACTAATCAGAACCACAGAATTCCGAGGATCACTGCTTGCGAGGTCATCCATGAAAGATGTTCTGAAATCCTGGATGCTATTTACAGGGAACTGGAAAGAATTCAACTGAGAAGAGAGATGTTTACCGGAATCGTCCTGACTGGAGGGGGAGCCCAGCTCCATGGCATGGCTGCACTGACGGAAAAAAAACTGCAGATGCCGGTAAGGATCGGCTCCCCGAACACAATTGCGGCGATCAAGGGGGAACTGCCGGGAGTCCTTTACTCAACAGCCGCAGGTATTCTCATTTGTGCCAGGGAACGGCTTTCCCAGAAATATTTCACATTTAACGATAAAAAGTCCTCTGAAGACAAAAAGTCCCGATTCGAAATGTTCCGGGATTGGGTTCTGGGAGACAACGTAAAATGATTACTCCCGCTTTAACTGCACGGATAACTGGTATTCCCGGGTGGGGAACAATATAGAAAAAAGGAGATAGCAATGACAGAAACAAGAGAAAGCAGCGCCATTTTCGCAATGGAAGACACTTCCACCCCCGGCGCCAACATCAAGGTTGTAGGAGTTGGCGGAGGAGGATGCAATGCCGTCAACCGGATGATTGAGGCTGGGATCGAAGGCGTGGAATTCATTGCGATCAATACCGATGTTCAGGACCTGGACAAATCCCGGGCACCGATCAGGCTCCAGATTGGAGAGAAGGCAGCCAGGGGACTCGGGGTGGGAGCCAAGCCTGAAAAAGGGAAAGAAGCCGCGCTGGAGGATACAGAGAGAATCATCCAGCTTCTTGAAGGTGCTGACATGGTCTTCATCACCGCCGGGCTGGGCGGGGGCACTGGAACCGGAGCGGCTCCGATTATCGCCAATCTCTCGCTGAACCTTAATGCCCTCACAGTGGGAATAGTCACCCTTCCCTTCAAGTTTGAAGGCAAGACAAAGCGCAAGCTTGCTGATGACGGCCTGCTGGAACTGAAGGAAAACTGTGACACCGTCATTGCCATACCCAACCAGAGGCTCCTGGAGACCGTGGCGACGGAAACCACGGTTGAACAGGCCTTTGAGGCGGCTGATGACGTCCTCAGGCAGGCTGTTCAGGGGATCAGTGACGCCATCACCATTTACGGACAGATGAACGTGGATTTCTCTGATGTCAGGACGGTCATGTCCTACACCGGGATGGCCCTGATGGGGACCGGGATTTCCACTGGTGAAGACCGGGCGATTAATGCCGCGAAGGAGGCGATTTCCAGTCCCCTGCTGGAAAACTGCACTATTGACGGAGCTCGCGGCGTACTGAT
Organism: uncultured Acidobacteriota bacterium; assembly: GCA_964579015.1. Classification (GTDB taxonomy): domain Bacteria; phylum Acidobacteriota; class UBA6911; order RPQK01; family JAPXNP01. The sequence goes on from CAZOGT010000022.1 coordinate 8,248, forward strand.
CAATATAACCGGGCCGAGCAGCCTTACCCTGCTTGAGATGAGTGCGGCCTGTGAAGTAATTGAGGACGCGGCCCATGAAGATGCCCTGATAATAATCGGCCGGATCGTTGACGACAGCATGGGAGAGAAGATCAAAATCACGGTTATAGCCACAGGGTTCGAAGATGAGGAAGCAGACTCCAGGGCGGCCAGGGAAAAAGCGCGGCAGCCTCTTGATTTCCCTGAATCAATAAGGCACAAGGAGGACCTGTTCTTCCAGAATGACAACGCACCAGCCCCGGAGGCAAAGGAGGACCTGGACTGGCTTGATGCCCCTACATTCCTCCGTAACCGGAAAGCACAGGGATAGAGGCTGATACCGGAGCCGGCCAGGGCATCCTGGCGCCGGGTAGCGCGAGCCAGCCCGAGTCCGGCTGCGAAATGTTCAGCTTCAGAGAGGCAGACCAGATAAATAAATGAGGTAATTAATGATATTAGCGGGAGATGTCGGGGGCACCAAGTGCAACCTTGCAGTCTATTCATTTTCAGGCAAGGCTCCTGAGCCCTGTTTTGAAAAAAGCTATCCCAGCGAGGATTTTTCCGGCCTGGCAGCGGTAGGAACCGCTTTCCTGGAAGAATTCAGCGATGTTTTCCCACCCGAAAACAACAAAATTGAAGCAGCCTGCTTCGGCATTGCGGGGCCGGTAGTCAATCAGGAAGTTGATACGACCAATCTGCCCTGGACCATTTCAGCAGACGAGATTCAAAAGTCCCTGGGCATCAGCCGGGTGCTGCTGATCAATGACCTGGAAGCAACCGGGCATGGGGTCCTGAACCTTGATGAATCTGAATTCCTGACCCTCAATCAGGGAAATCCCGACCCCTCAGGCCAGGCTGCCCTGATTGCAGCCGGAACCGGATTGGGAGAGGGTTTTTTCGCCCGATGGGAAGGAAAACTGCACCCTCTTCCCTCCGAAGGAGGGCACTCCTCCTTTTCCCCCTGCAGCCTCCTGGAAATCGAACTGCTTGAATACCTGCTCGACAGGTATGACCACGTCAGTACGGAAAGAGTTCTTTCCGGGCCGGGTCTTCACAGCATTTATTGCTTCCTCAGGGATTCAGGGAGGGGGAAAGAGCCTTCCGTTCTGGCCGGTGAACTGGCCAGGGCCGAGGACCCCAGTGCCCTTATTTCAGCCAGGGCATTGGAGGGGAGTCATCCTATCGCTGTCATGGCCCTGGAAACGTTTGTTACGATCTACGGGTCAGCCGCAGCCAACCTCGCCCTGAAGATCAAGTCCACTTCCGGAGTATATGTGGGCGGGGGAATAGCCCCCAAGATTCTTCCCTTCATGGAAAACGGCCTCTTCATGAAAGCGTTCCTGGCCAAGGGCAGGATGAGAAAACTGCTGGAATCAATGCCGGTCAGGGTGGCTCTGAATCCGAAGGCAGCCCTTCTCGGCTCAGCCTGCTGCGGAGCCGGGATGCTTAAAGGACAAGACTGAGGGTTACCTGGCTCTTAACTTTAACTGGCGTCCCGCATTCTACTGCTTACAACAATCCGGGCAAAAGACTGCCGAAGATTCAGGCAATCTGCCGGAAGGAGGCTATGGTCAGGTTTTCCATTCCGGTGAGTACCGCGGCCAGGGCCATGAGCAGCAGCAGGGCGGTCAGGACCCAGGCAGTTCCCGGGCCGACCCGCCTGGACAATCTCTCCCTGACTGCCAGGTAAAGCTGGAAAAAGCCGTAGGCGCCAAGCGCGGTAAAGGCATAACACCAGAATTCAAGGGCCGGCAATTCAAAAAGAAAGACCTCTTCCGGCCCTGCCCCTGAATAGAACCATTTGGTTCCCGCCCGAAAATTCCAGAACTCCCAGAGGAAGCCAAAGAGGACTCCTGACACGATAAGGCGGAAGGCTTGTCCAAAATAGCCCTCTTCAAACTGGCCGGAAATGCTCATCTCATCATGTCCAAGCAGATTGACCAGGGAATCGGTAAGCAGGAGCAGTGCGATCCAGAAAAGCGGGTAAAAGTAGTCAGGCCACAGCCCGACAGGAACCAGCAGAAGCAGGCCGACCGCCAGGATGATAAGCTGGACTCCCCTTGTGCTGATGATTCTTCTCCAGGACAGGACCTCGGCCAAACCCAGGTTCTCAAGGGTCCTCTCCATTTCCAGGATCAGCGGTATGAACAGGGCAAACATGCAGGCAAAATAACCCCACCTGATCAAAATCTCAGACGGTACGCCGACATAATGGCGGTGATTAAGTACAAGATTCGAGCCTTCCAGGACCACCCCGAAAAAAACAGATGCCGTTACCAGGGAACCTGTCTTTCGCAGATTACCCAGCAAAACCGAATTAGACTGCCTGACCTGGTTGTCTGCCGCCAGAAACAACAGGAGGCTGCAGGACATTAAGAGGAGCAAAAAAAGCGGGGTGGCCCCCATTATCATTGCTCCCAGCCCGGACAGGTGGGCCGCAGCAGCAATAAACCGGAGCAGCTTGAGAATCTTTTTTTCCATATCGGCCTGTCGGGTTTAGGGATTCAATTTCCTCTTCTGGAGAGTCATTCCGCTAATTCTATCCCATTCAGCGTTTTTCTGTCCGATATCCGGGTTGCTATCCCCAGGTTCTCCGGTTAAAGTAGTCAACTTGAAAACCGGTAACAGCCGGCTGGGACTAATGCCATAAGAATTTCCCCTTTTTACCCGGCGCTATTTCCACCCCTGGTTTCAATAAACTTATGGTTACGATTGAATTGCAAGTCCAGCTGTGCTAAATTTTTTCAACTTCACTATACGCCAGAAAGGAGTTCGAATTGAAGGTATTCGACAGCGAAAAAATCCGCAACATTGCAGTTGTAGGACATGGAGACACCGGCAAGACAACGCTTGTCAGCGCGTTCCTGTATACAACAGGGGCTGTTAACCGGTTGGGGAATGTAGAGGATGGCACCACCGTCACCGATTACGATGAAGACGAAATTGAACGCAAAATAACTATCAACACCACCCTGGCACATTGTCAATGGAAAGATCACAAAATCAACCTGCTGGATACACCTGGATACAGGGCATTCATTTTTGATGCCAAGGCTGCCATGCCCGCGGTCGAGACCGCAATGGTGCTGGTTGACGCGGTTTCCGGCGTCGAGGTGCAGACGGAGCTGGCATGGGGATTCGCGGAGGAGTACAAGGTTCCCAGGGTAGTTGTCATCAACAAGCTTGACAGGGACAATGCCAGCTTTAAGCGCACCGTTGATTCACTTCAGGAAACCCTGGCGCGTGAAGTAGTACCGGTACAGCTTCCGATTGGAGAAGAAAAGGAATTCCAGGGGATAATTGACCTGATCAGCAACAAGGCTTTCTATTACGAACTGGACGGAAAAGGCAAACCGGCGATCAAAGATATTCCCGCGGATATGGCGGAAGAAGTAGAAGCCCGGCGTGAAGAACTTATTGAAATGATCGCTGAAAGCGACGACAAGCTGATAGAAAAATTCTTTGAAGCAGGAACTCTTTCCAACGAAGATCTTCTCGCTGGCATGGCCAACTCCATCAAGGCCGGAACGTTCTTCCCGGCTTTCTGTACGGCAGCCTCCAGAAACGCCGGGATTTCCGCCCTGCTGGACGCCATCACCTCGCTCTTCCCGAACCCGCTGGAAAAACCGGCCATGGCTGCGGTTGACCCTTCCGGGGAAGCGACTGAAATTGAAATTGATCCGAACGGAAAAGCGCTGGCTTTTGTTTTCAAGACGTTGGCCGACCCGTTTGCCGGGCGCATCAACCTGGTCAAATCAATTTGCGGGACCATCAAGTCAGACTCCACTCTCAGAAATCTTGGGAAAAACAGTGATGAAAGGCTGGGCACCTTACAGGCTTTCCAGGGAAAATCGCATGAGGGGCTGCCGGAAATCCACACCGGCGACATCTGCGGAATATTGAAACTCAAGGATACGGTAACCGGAGACACACTATTCGACGGCAAATCAGGCCCGCAGATCAAGCCGGTTGAATTTCCCGAGCCATCGATCAGTTTTGCGATTGAGCCCGCTACCAGGGGCGACGAAGACAAAATCGGCCAGTCGGTTTCCCGAATCATGGAGGAGGACCCATCACTCCAGTTCAGCCGTGACGCCCAGACCAAGGAATTCCTCCTGGCTGGAAGCGGACAGCTTCATATTGAAGTATCGGTCGGGAAGCTGAAAAGAAAGTATGGGGTGGAGGTACTCCTCAAGCCCCCCAAGGTTCCCTACAGGGAGACGATCACCGGGACAGCGGATGTCCAGGGACGCCACAAAAAACAGTCCGGCGGCCACGGGCAATTCGGGGACTGCCGCATTCGGATGGAACCCGCGGAAAGAGGGGAAGGCTTCCAGTTTGTGGACGAGATTTTCGGAGGAGCCATTCCCAGGACATATATACCGGCTGTTGAAAAGGGGATAATTGAAACAGCTGAAAGAGGTTACCTCGCCGGTTTCCCGGTAGTGGACTTCAAGGTGACCCTTTACGACGGGACCTACCACGATGTGGATTCCTCTGAAATGGCTTTTAAAATCGCGGGTGGAATTGCTTTCAAAAAGGCAATGGAGCAAGCCAATCCTGTGCTCCTGGAGCCCACAATGAACGTCGAGATCTTTGCCCCTGAAGAGAACGCCGGAGACATCATGGGTGATCTGAACGGAAGGCGCGGCCGGATCCAGGGCATGGATGTCAAGGGCAATACCCAGGTCGTACGCGCCCAGGTCCCAATGGCGGAAATGCTCAACTATGATTCCACCCTCACCTCGATGACAGGAGGACGGGGAAGCTTCCAAATGGAACTCTCTCATTATGACATCGTACCTGCCCACCTGACCGAGAAAATTATTGCAAAGGCCCGTCAGGAGGCAGAAGAAGAATCCAAATAAGCCCGGCCTTCTCTTGCCCTGCGGAAGTTGCCCGTCCCCGGCATCTTTCGTAGTATTATAAAAATAACTGTTACTGAAAACCTCGGGGGTTACGTTCTCCCGGGGTTTTCGGAACCCATTCCCTCCACAGGATTATTATGTGCCCTAAGCTGTTGGAAATAGGCCCCTTCACACTTCACACCTACGGGGTAATGCTGGCACTGGCCCTCCTCGCTTCAATCTACATGGCTTCCTGGCTGGGGAAAAAAGAGGGGATTCCGACAAAATACATATGGGATTTCGGATTCATAGTCATTATTTCGGCTGTCATAGGCTCAAAGGCTCTCCTGGTGCTGACTTCTCTTGATTATTACCTCCAGGATTTGTCCAGGCTTTTCAGCATTGATTTCCTGAGGGCCGGGGGTGTTTTCTACGGCGGGCTTCTTGGAGCAATAGCCGGCTGCTACATATTTTCCAGGATCAACCCCTCAGTCCCTTTTCTCAGGATCGCCGATATCGCCGCACCAGCGATTCCCCTTGGACAGGCGATCGGCCGGATCGGATGCTTCTCAGCCGGATGCTGCTGGGGCAGCCATTCAGACCTGCCCTGGGCAGTCACGTTTTCCAATACCTATTCCCATAGCCTGATCGGGGTCCCCCTCCACGAAACTCTGCACCCGGTACAGCTGTACGAATCCATTACCTGGCTGATCCTCTCCCTTGTTCTCCTGGCAGCCTTGAGGAAGAAATTTTTCAAAGCTCCTGGGCAGCTGCTGTGCATTTACCTGATCGCATTCGGAATCATCAGGTTTATCCTGGAGTTTTTCAGGGGAGATTTGGAAAGAGGAGTCTACTTCAACGGCATGATTTCAACATCCCAGATAATCAGCATCCTGGTTGTCCCCACCGCAATAATTATTTTCGCGACTCTCCGGAAAAAAAACAACAGCCTGACAAGGCGGTAAGGCCTCATTGCCGGGGAATTCAGAGAAGAGTTCTGACAAACCGCTGAAAGTCGCGGAAACTCCTGACGCTTCTTTCCGAGTAATATTCCGCGAGTACCCTGGAATAAGGATTATTCTGGATAACAATCACCGGAATTCTGTACTTGCTCAGAAATCTGACCAGTTTGTCCCGCTGTTCAGTTTCCGGCTCCGCCGTGTACCCTTCCGGAAGCCAGACCGCGAGGAGATTCACGGGCTCCTTTTTCACGCATTCCCGGATCATTCTCAGGTCACACGGGTCCCTTAGAGTCAGGCATTCCCAACCCTCTTCCTTGAATATGCAGCTCATCAGCTGCAGGGGAATAACGGCATCGGCTACCGTGGAGACACAGAGGGCGGTCCGGCCGTTCTTTTTGCCGGGCTCCAGCTGAAGAAAGAAAAAGTGAAAGGCTGCTGTCAGGTTGGAACGCACCAGGTTCAACTGGTAACCTTTCAGTTGAATATCACCTCCCAGCTGGTGTGAAATGCCTTCCAGGCTCACCAGGATCTCATCGTAGAATTCGGCAATAGAGATGCCCCTGATGTAAAGCCTGTTGAGGAACTCCGTTATATCAGCAGTGCGGTTATGCACTGCCAGAAGTAATATGAACCTCCTGATCTCTTCAAAATTCTTGCTGTTGATCCAGATTTCCAGGTCCGAAAACCCGGAGTCCGCGCCATGCAGCAGTCCGCTCGCCTCGAATCCAATTTTCCCTTGAAATTTTATGATTTCATTAAGGCTGAAACGCCGGTGACCCCCGGGAGTCTTAATGCACTTCAGGCCCTTGTTTGATGACCACCTCTTGATTGTAGTTTCACTTACATTCCAGAGTTGGGCCAGTTCCCTGGTCGAATACAAACGTTCACTGGTCATGACTCAGCTTCCTGAATCGTTCCGGCTGTGTCCGGAGGGGATTTTACGGTAAAAAACTGTTCCTGAACGGGTTACTCCTCAGTTCATTTCCAACGGTGGTGCGGGGGCCATGCCCGGGCCAGAGAATCGTGTCTTCCGGAAAGGATGCTATTCTTCTGCGAATCGAATCCATCAGGGTTTCCATGTCTCCACCCGGCAGGTCAGTCCTGCCGACCGACCCTGCGAATATCAGGTCTCCGGTAAAGAGATTGTCCCCTTTTTCCAGGCACACACCCCCGGGGGAATGGCCGGGAGTATGATATACCTTGAACTCCAGTTCACCGAAGGAAAGGACCTGCCCATCCTCCAGGTAATGGTCCACGGGCGGAGCCGGGCTGTAGTTCATTCCGAAATACCGGCTCTGCTCCCCCAGTCCGGAGTATATAAACTCGTCCTCCCGGTGCAGGTAAACCGGGACTTTCCATTTTGCCAGGACCGTGCCAATACCACATATATGGTCCATGTGGCCATGCGTGGCCAGCACCGCCTGCAGGCTCAAATCATTCTTTTCAATAAACCTGATCATCTGTCCGGCTTCATCGCCGGGATCAATGTAAACAGCTTTTCGATCTCCTGCCGTTCCCACCACGTATCCATTTTTCATAAAAGGCCCTTCAGCCCGGCACTCAATGATCAGATCGTTCTTATCCATACCGATACATTAAACAGGAGAGCAGTTTAAAGATGCAAGGACTTCACTGAAATAATGGCGTTAAAACTGCTGTGCGGGTATCTCCTTCCCCCATTGGACACTGCTCACGAAAAACGTTACTACTCCACCCAAACTATTATCAAAATGGCATTTTCAGCTTGATGACCGTAATATCCAGGCCTATAATTGGGTTCCATGACTGAGAAACAGGGTTTTCTGGTTGTATCAGACCTGCATCTTAGCGAGGGGCGAAATCCCCGGAACGGATGGATAGATCCGAGGGAGGACTTCCTTTTTGACGATGACTTCGCGGATTTCCTGGAGTTTCATGCCGGTTCCAGGGAATGGGCGGGAGTCTCCTGGACCCTGATCATAGCCGGAGATTTTGTCGACTTTCTCCAAGTGACCGATACGCCGACTGATCGTCCTGATCTTAATAAAGAGGGTGATTATGGACTGGTGACAGGACCTGAGGAATCAGCCTGGAAGATGCGCAGAATCATGAAAGGCCACCCGGTTTTTTTTCGTGCCCTGGCCGAATTCGCCTCCAGGCACCGGGTAATCATTGTGTCAGGAAATCATGACGCGGAATTTTTCTACCCACAGGTCAGGTCCGCACTGGTAGACGGCCTCAAGTCACTTGGCAGTTCCCCGGACCAGCCAGGCATATTGAAAGATCAGATCAGCTTCTGTCCATGGTTCTGGTTTGACGGAGACATTTATGTTGAGCACGGCCACCAATATGACCCTGTCAACGCCTTCCCTTCCGCCCTGAATCCGCTGCTGCAGGCCGCAGATAAACAGCCAGGCGAAAATCCGGCAAGGATATTCTTTCCCCTCGGCTCCATCTTCGTCCGTTATCTCTTCAACCGGGTAGAGACTTCCACCCCTTTTGCCGACAACGTCAAACCTCCTACCAGGTTCATCGGATGGTTCATCAGTAACCACCCTCTCCGCGCCCTGCTGTTTCTACTCACGGACGGGGAAAGGATGCTGCGGATGATCCGGAAGAGCCGAATGCTTCCTCCCTCCGCCGGGGGCCGGATCCCCCCATCCCCGGAATCTGTAAGGCTCGCCCGGGAACAAGGGACAGGCGGCAGGCGTCCCGGAGATGCCGGAAGCTGGCCGGGCCTCGTTCAACAACTGGAAAGTCTCCAGGAGGCACCTTACCTGGCGGGAACTGATAAGCCCGCATCTTCATTCCTCCTGCTCCTCCTGGGAAGATGGAGAATGCTGGCTCTGCTTTCGGTCCTTCTCTCCTTCAACCTCGCGGCTCTGGGCATCCTCTTCGCCCCTCTATGGTCCCTGATGATTCCCCTCCACGCATCTGAATCGCAGCTCCTCCAGGATCTTCTTGAGTGGACTCGGAATACACAGGCCCCGCTGATATTCCTTCTCATGCAGGCTGTCGCCTGGAGCTTGTTGTACCTGCTTCTGTCAAGGCACAGGAAACAGTGCAACTGCCCAAAGGTTCAGCGGGACAAGGCGGCTGGAATCGCTGAGATTTTCCATCCGGAATACATCATTATGGGCCATTGCCACCAGACCGACCTCTCAAGGCTTTCCGGAAGCCAGTATGTAAACACCGGGACCTGGACCAGGATCTTCAATTACGACTCCGAACCATTCAGGGAGGAAAATGAATTCACCTATGCCAGGATTGTCAGCTGTTCCGGCAAAAAAAGCATGGATCTGATGAAATGGGAAAGGCGCGGAGGCGTCGGCAGGAGAGCCAACCTGATAGATGTGTGAACCCCGGCCGCAGCTATCAGGGGCCCGCATGCCCTCCCGGGCAGATAAAAGACGATCCAGTACCCCCCCCAGGGGAGCATGGACCGTCTTATTCCATCACCTGATCGCCCAGGATCGAGGCAAGGATGTTTCCGGGGGGATAGGCGTGTCCCCGGTGCTGGCGAAATGCCTCGGCATATTCAACCGTCCGGGAAAACTTCGCGGAAGCCTGTTTGCCCAGTTCCACGCTCCACCTTCGCATGCTTTCCAGGTATTCATCAATACCGTGATGTCTGCGGAGCCATTCCCGCTGGCTCTCATGGCAGGCCAGGAAGGTCTCCTTGAGGT
>CAZOGT010000023.1:0-17554 GCA_964579015.1 uncultured Acidobacteriota bacterium
GGGAACTGTTCCAACCACGGGGAGTGCGAGGCGGTCTGCCCCAAGTCGATTTCAATCGAACATATTGCCCGGATGCGCCGGGAGTACCTGAAATCAATGGTTCGATAATAGCAGGTTGGGGCTCATGGGCCTCTCTTGCAGACTTAAATAATCAAACTGTTTAAGGTACAATATTGTTTCTTCACGTTGGACCCCATGCGGAGGGGTGGCAGAGTGGTCGAATGCGGCGGTCTTGAAAACCGTTGTACGGGCAGCCCCCGTACCGTGGGTTCGAATCCCACCTCCTCCGCCACTTCAATTTCCGATTTACAGCCGATTGACGATTGACGATTGGGATTGGAGACTGTCGAATATATTCTCCATTGTTTGGCTTGCCTGGCGTGTCAATCATTCTCCAATACCTTATATTAGATTGTGAGGGAAATACCAAAGCAGGGAAGGCCGATGAAGAGACTGGTTGATATCGCCGAAAATCTCGGAAAACAGGTGGAAGGGCTGACTTTCGCCAGTCCGGTTCACACTGTCTACAATCCGCTGCTCTATGCATGGGCGGCCCATCGGGCATACCTGGAGAAGTGGGGTGCAGCGCCGAAGGAAGCGGTCCTGGTAGGAATGAACCCCGGGCCCTGGGGGATGGTACAGACCGGTGTCCCCTTCGGTGAAGTCAGCCTGGTCCGGGAATGGCTGGGGATCGAAGCAGCCGTCAAACAGCCGGACAAGATCCATCCCAGGAGACCTGTAAATGGATTCGAATGCGAGCGAAGCGAGGTCAGCGGAGCCCGCCTGTGGGGCTGGGCCCGGGAACGCTTCGGCATCCCGGAACGATTCTTCCAGCGCTTCTTCGTATATAACTACTGCCCCCTGGCTTTCATGGAGAAAAGCGGGCGGAACCGGACCCCCGACAAGCTCCCGGTTTCGGAGAAGGATGCCCTCTTCCAATACTGCGATAATGCCCTGAGGGAGACCGTTGAGGTGCTGAACCCGGCATTCGTAATTGGAGTCGGGAAATTCGCCGAAGACCGCATCCGGTACGCTCTCCCGGATCTTCCGGTTTCAGTGGGCAGAATCCTACATCCCAGCCCGGCCAGCCCCCTGGCCAATCGGGGCTGGAGCAAAATGGCGGAAAAGGACCTTGAGAAGTGCGGGCTCGAGAGTCTCTCTTAGCTTTTTGCATTAATGTGCCTCATATGTGTGGGGTTTTTCGATAAGCTGGAAGCCCATGGTACGGCAAGCCCATGGTACGGTGCGCTCGCTTTCGCTCGCAGGGCCCGAGGATCGGACCTGCCACTACAGCTGCCACTTCTCACACTGCAAATCGCGCTTCCCTCTCTCCGGTTGCCGGTGATAATATTCTCATCACGAAAAGGAGGTCCTACAATGGCACGCATAATTACTCTGTTACTGCTGGTTTCCATGATCCTGCTTTCCGGTGCCTGCGGCCCGGTCCCGGAGGAGGAAACTGCTCCGCCTGCCGCCCGGGCTGAGCCTGAACCCGCCTGGACCGTCGGCATCTATGCCGGTCCGACACCCTTCGATCTTTCCGAACCGGAAGGTTTTTCCAACCCGGTCCTTACCGCCGCCGACGTGACCGACTTTGATGCTGACATCGTAGCCCACCCTTTCCTGTTTATTGAAAATGACGAATACTACCTCTTCTTCACTGCCAAGTATGGGCCTGACGACGCCGGAGGTATCGGGTTGGCAACCAGTCAGGACGGGTTTAACTGGGAATATCAAAAAATGGTAATCAGGGAGCCTTTCGTACAATCTTATCCATATGTCTTTAAATGGCAGGACGACTACTTCATGATTCCCGAAGCCCATACGGAAACCTCGGTGCGTCTCTACCGGGCCACTGCCTTTCCCCTTGAGTGGGCCTACGAGAAAGACCTGATCAGCGGAGAGACCCTCATCAGCGCATCGGTCGCCTTTTACAACGACACCTGGTGGATGTTCGTTGCGCCTGAAGGCAACCGGACCCTGCGGCTCTTTTACGCTTCCGACCTTGCCGGGGAGTGGACCGAACATCCGCTCAGCCCGATAATTGAGGATAATCCTGATATTGCCCGCCCCGGGGGCAGAGTCCTGGTCTACGACGGCAGTCTCTACCGGATGGGCCAGGACTGCGACCCGACTTACGGAAACCAGGTTCACGCCTTCCGGATAACGGAGATCAGCCCGATCGCCTACATGGAGGAAATGATTGAGCCCCCGGTGGTGAGAGCCGACTCAACCGGCTGGAACTCCAGGGCCATGCACCATGTCGACCCGCATCAAATGAAAGACGGTACCTGGATAGCGGCGGTCGACGCCCTGGGAATAGTACCCTGATCAGTGAAAAATAATTTTCCTATCGCCTAAAATCAAAAACACTTATAATGTGTTATCCTTTGTCTTCAAAATTGATTGCTGTTTATTTTTTGGATAGCCATATCCTGACTTGAACTATTTTCCTTTCTTCGGGGTTATAGAATGAAAATATTAAATATTTCCTATGCTCTTCCCAGTAAGAGAGTTGACAATGAAGAGCTTATCAGGGAAGTCATAGAACGGAACCGCGGTGAGCTGACTCCGGAAGCCCAGGTCGACCTGGAAGCTATGTTCAGGCGCTTTTTCAGGATGTCGGGAAGCAAGACCCGTTTCCATCGCGCGGCCGGAGAGAAGGCCCTTACCCTGGCTGTAAAAGCCGGGAAAAAAGCCCTTGACAAGGCCGGCGTAAAGCCTGAGGAGGTTGATCTGCTTATCTACGCCGGAGTGACCAGGGGATGGGTCGAACCGGCAACCGCCAATCTGTTCCAGAGTGAGCTCGGCCTGAAATCCGCTACCTGTTTTGATGTCCTGGACGCCTGTGCCAGCTGGATCCGGGCCATGGCCGTAGCCAAGTCCTTTATTTCTCAGAAAATATACAAAATGGTGATGATCGTTAACTGCGAGTGCGGGTTCAGGGAGTATGCAAACTTTGATATCCCGAAAGCAGAAGACCTGGAACATGCCTTCTCCGGATTCACGATCGGAGAAGCAGCCACGGCTACTCTGCTGACGGCGGATGATGATGTTGACGAATCAATCTTCTCCTTCAAGACCTGGGGAGGCAAACACGGCCTCTGCAAAATCCCACTTCCCAATGCCAGCGAATTCTCAACGAACGGGGACACCGACAATATGAAACCCCTGTCCTTCTTCACTTCCCCCGGGGAGCTTCTATCGTTCACAATCAGGAAGCTTGTGGGCCACTTTAACGAGAGCAGGGAAATTGCTGAAAGGGCTCATGACATTGTCTTCGGCCATTCAGTGAGCGTCGCATCAACTTCAAAAACCGCCGACCTGATCGGGCTAGACAGGAATTCCGTATTTGAGACCCATGACCGGTTCGGAAACACCGTTTCGGCCACCCTGCCCCTGGGCATGGCCGTGGCTGAAGAGGAAGGCCGCTTGAAACGGGGCATGCAGGTGCTTCTCCTGATGGGAAGCGCCGGGGTCTCCACAGCTATGGCTTCATTTAAATACTGAAATCCCCCTGGACAGAGGGCCGGATTTTCCTGAAGACTCTCAGGCCCTGTCTAAGGTACTCATTCCTCCTTTCAATAACATGCAGATCCCTGAATCAGCTTACAAACAGCTCTACGATTTCAGCCCCCACTATGCCTCAATTGCCGGCCACAACATGCACTATGTTGATGAAGGGGAGGGATCCGGATCTCCCCTGGTTATGCTCCACGGGAACCCGTCCTGGTCCTTCATGTACAGGGAGCTGGTCAGAAAAATGCGGCCCACGCACCGGGTGATTGTCCCTGACCACATCGGCTGCGGATTATCCGACAAGCCGTCAGATGAAAAATACCTGTTCAACCTTCACCAGAGGATCAATGATCTTGAAGCCCTGCTCGAGCAGCTTGAAATCCGCAGGAACATCACCCTGGTAGTGCATGACTGGGGAGGGCTGATCGGTGCGGGATACGCTGTCAGGCATCCCGGGAGAATCGCGAAGCTGGTTATCCTCAACAGTTCAGCCTTCAATGTGCCTAACGGGAAAAAGCTCCACTGGACACTCAGGTTCTGCGGACAGTCCGCCCTGGCATGCATGCTCATGGAAAAAATGAATGCCTTTTCCCTCGGTGCGACTCTCCTGGGAGCACGGAAGCACCGGATGCCGTCCCAGGTTAAAAAGGCCTACAGGGCGCCCTATCATGACTCCACCAGCCGTCGGGCTGTCGTCAGGTTTGTCCAGGACATTCCTTTTGATGAACACCATATCACCAACAGAACGATCCAGGAAATATCCGACTCACTTTACCTGCTCAACAAGAAGCCGATGCTTATCTGCTGGGGAGAAAAAGACTTTGTCTTTGACCTCGACTTCCTGAAGGAATGGCAGAGGAGATTCCCCCGCGCCCGGATCAGGCGCTTCCCCGAGGCCGGCCACTATGTGCTGGAGGACGAACCTGAAGAAGTTTGCAACGCTGTTGAGGAATTCCTGAGGAACGACTGAAATCATGCCTGTACGGAACCCAATCTTGGAGGCACTGGCAACGAGGGCCCTGGACACACCCGGCCGTACCGCCATGACTTCCCCCCGCGGCACCCTTACCTGTCTTGAAATCGAAGCCCTCAGCAACCAGGCGGCCCGGGCTTTCAGAAAGCTGGGGCTTGGCAGGGGAAGCCGGACAGCCCTCCTGGTTACCCCCGGCCCTGAGATGATGATAATGGCGTTCGGGCTGATTAAAATCGGAGCGGTCCCGGTAATGATTGATCCGGGCATCGGCCGGAAAAATTTCAGTGCCTGCATCAACGAGGCGGAGCCCGAGGCTTTTTTCGGGATCCCGGCTGCTCACCTGGGGCGCCTGCTCCTTGGGTGGGGGAGGGGAAGTGTCAGGATAAACATCATTGCCGGACCTTCCATTCCAGGACTCGGACAAGGCCTGCATTCCCTGCTGAAACGGGAAACCCCGGCTCCCCCGGAATGGGATTTCCCGGGACCGGATGAAACCGCGGCGATCGTATTCACCTCCGGCAGTACCGGGCCTTCCAAGGGAGTCATCTATACCCACCGGATGTTCCAGGCCCAGGCTTCCATGCAGAAAGAATACTTCAACATCCAGCCGGGTGAGGTTGACCTGGCGACTTTTCCCCTCTTTGCCATGTTCGACCCTTACTGGGAAACTCACACCGTGTTCCCTGACATGGACTTCACCAGGCCTGGAAAGGTCAATCCCCGCAAGATTATAGAATCCATTAACAGACATTCCGCGACCCACATGTTCGGCTCCCCGGCCCTGCTCAAAAGAATCAGCACTTATGGAGAAAAACATGGCGCCAGGCTGCCCTCCCTGCAAAGAGTTTTTTCAGCCGGGGCCCCGGTGCCAATAAGGGTTGTAGAGAGAATGGCCGGGCTCCTTTCTCCGGAAGCTGTGCTGCACACCCCCTACGGGGCCACCGAAGCACTGCCCGTGTCGACCATTGCCCACGAGGAGCTGCTCCGCCTTGAAAAAAGCGTGCCTGCAGGTTCAGGAACCTGCATCGGCAGGTGCCTTCCCGGAGTGTCCCTGGAAATTATCAAAATCTCAGATGGGCCGATCTCCGCCTGGGATGAATCACTGCTGGTGGAGGCTGGAGAAGTCGGAGAACTGGTAGTCCGCGGCGACAACGTTTCCAGGTCCTACTTCAGGAGGCCTGATGCAGACCGGCTCTCCAAGATCAGATCCGCCGACGGGACTGTCCGCCACCGGATGGGAGACTTGGGGTACCTGGACAGGGAGGGCAGGATATGGTTTTGCGGACGCAAGGCTCACCGTGTAGTAACCAGGCGGGGAGAACTCTACTCCGTGATGGCTGAAGGAGTGTTCAACCGGCATCCCGAGGTGTCGAGGTCCGCATTGGTTGGTATCGGCAGATTCCCTGAACAGGTTCCGTTGATATGCGTGGAACTTGAAAAGGAAGCCGGAACCCAGGGGAAAGAGTTAAACAATCTTACCCGGGAACTCCTGGCATCAGCGGCAGCCCATGCATGCTGTTTGGGGATTGAAACGGTGCTCTACCATCCTGGATTTCCAGTGGATATCAGGCACAACTCCAAAATATCCCGAGAAAAACTGGCCGCCTGGGCAGCGGACCAGGTAAACAGAGCATAACCTCTTTGTACAGGGAGCAAAAGGAAGCAAAGGGAATGAGTGAGAGGAGCGGGTATCTGAACAGGGATGAAAATCCTGTTTATTTTGATTATGATTCGTCATATAATCCCGTTCCAGTGAACATTTTAAAACGATTTGTCCTTGCACTTTTAATGGTGCTGATCCCGGCCTTTACAGTACCAGCGCCCACCCGGGCCGAACAGGAAACGGAGACGGAAATGACAGCAGACTGGTTTACCAGGGGTGACTGGCGGCAGGGATGGAACGTGACGCCCGATGAATCAATTGACAAAGAGGAATTCTACCGGAAATACCGGGAGAATCCCGAGGCTTGGGACAAGGCCTTCCGGTTTCTGTCCGGACAAGACCTGGCGCGGATTGATCCGGGAAGGTACGAGTTGCAGGGAGAAGACCTGTTCGTAAATGTCGACGAATACCAGACCAGGGACGAGGAAGACACCCGGTATGAAGCCCATCGTACCTACGCCGACATCCAGTACCTGGTATCAGGAACCGAAAGAATCGGGGTGGTCCCCCTGGAACTGACCACGGTCACAGAACCCTATGATGCTGAAAAGGACATCACCTTCCTGGAAACCCCTGCCGACAATTACCGGGTCGCTGATCAGGGCACTTTTTTCATCTTCTTTCCTGGCGACGCCCACCGGCCCTGCGTGAAAAAAGGGGTAAAAATGCCTGTCCGCAAGGTTGTCATCAAGGTTAGAATTGATTGACGATGGTCAAATCCTAAAATACAAAACCTCAATCGTCAATCGTTTCCAAGGGTTCCGGGGATATCCTCAAAAAATACCAACCTTCCCCG
Organism: uncultured Acidobacteriota bacterium; assembly: GCA_964579015.1. GTDB lineage: Bacteria > Acidobacteriota > UBA6911 > RPQK01 > JAPXNP01. The sequence goes on from CAZOGT010000023.1 coordinate 6,952, forward strand.
GTAATGTCCAAAGCCCTCCGCAACCAGATAACCAGACTTGAAGGCGTCTATTCCCAGGGCGCAATCAAAAACAAAACGGTCCTCAAGGTCGAATTCCGGACCTGCTTTCAGGCACTCCCGCGGTTCGCCATAGCATCCAAACCACCAGTATCCCTTGTGGAAGCAGGCAGTCTGAATCCCCTTCAACGTATAGCCGCTTTCAACCACATGCCGCTCAATGAAGTTAAACCCAGGGTCATACTGGTAGACATAATTCTCTTCATATCCTTCCGGAAGTCCCCCGACGACATAGAAAAAACCATCCCGGTGATACATGCCTCCTGCCCCGTGAACCACTTCCGGCACCGGATGCCTGGCCAGAAGCCGCAAGCTTTCAGCATCGTAAACATATACCAGGGAATCCGCTTTACCTTGCTCCCGGTTAAACTCCCCCAGGTTAACAGCCACGTACACCCTGCCGCCTTGAACACAGAGGTCGCCACTGTGGCCAACCACCTTGATCTTCCTGACAACCTTCCCGTCCAGCCCCGTTTTTACAAGAGTGGTGGTAAAGCTCCAGAAAATCTCTGAATCATCTGCGACAGCCACGCCCTGCAGGTGGCCCCCATACTCACCCTCGCATTCGATGAGATCCCGGGCGACAAGCCAGACTGGCTGGATAGACAACACAATAGAAAAAATCCATCTCCATCTCCATCTCATGACGAACGTTACCTTTCAATCCCAGTACTCATCAATAATCCGCCCCATTTCAGGATATTCCTCATCAGTATCTCCGAGCTCCTCCCTTTTCATTTTGAGCTCTTCCTTCATTGCGGCAATTATTCGCTGATACACCGGATCGAAATAGGCATTATGCAGCTCGTGGGGGTCCTCCTGCAGGTCGAAGAATTCCCATGCAGGCTCCGTGGACTCTCCCTCGGCCCCGGTCATATCGAGGGGCTGTCCGTAATAGAAGGCAAGCTTGTATCTTTCTCCCCTGATTCCAAAATGGGCGGGTCGGCGAACCAGGTGAAGCCAGTACCTGTAATAGGAGCTATTTCGCCAGTCAGGAGGCGTATGCCCATTTAGGTTGTCCCTGAAGCTCCTCCCCTGAATCTGCATTGATTCCGGGACTTCCACTCCTGCGTAATCGGCGAGCAGGGGAAGGAAATCAACATTTTCTATCAGGTCGCTGTTCCTTGTTCCGGCCGGTATTTCTCCCGGATACCTGATCACAAAAGGCATGTGAATGGCCTCCTCGTAAAACATGCGTTTATCAAACCAGCCGTGCTCCCCCAGGAAGTATCCCTGGTCAGCCGTGTAGATGACAATCGTGTTCTCGGCAAGCCCCGCTTGGTCCAGGTACGCGAGAAGCTTCCTGATATTGTCATCAATGGCGGCCCCTCCCCTCATCACATCCTTGGCCAGTTTCTGGTAGGTGGCTTTTCTTGCCTCCTCCCGGCTCATTCCGTCAGTGGAAAAAGGAAGGCCCGGATAGCGTCCCCGTCCTTCAACCGGATTCTCCGAAGCCGTCTGCCAACGTTCAGCCAGGATATCAAGTTCCTGTCCTGGAAATGTCCTTCCATTGGTTTCGGCCCCGAAATCATACAGGGATACGGGCTCTGGTATTTCCACTCCCTTGTAAAGATCCCCGTAGCGGTCAGGGTAGTCAAAGGGCTCATGGGTTGCCTTGAAATGGCACATCAGCATGAACGGTTTGGAGGAGTCCCTCTCATTGAGCCATTCCAGGGAAAGGTCGCCGATTACGTCAGCTGAAAATCCCCGGTACTCGCGCCCCTCCGGGTTTCCTTCCTCCCAGTTTTCCCCTGACTTGAGGATTGGGTTCCAGTAACGCCCCTGGCCGGGAAGAACATTGAAGTGGTCAAACCCTTCCGGCCTGGTCTTCAAGTGCCATTTCCCGATTATTGCTGTCTGGTATCCAGCCTCCTGCAGGAGCCCGGCGATGTTTCCGGCTCCCGGCCGAAGCGCATCTGCCAGGGTACGGACTCCGTTGAGGTGGCTGTACTGCCCGGTCAGGATTGTGGCCCGGCTGGGTGTGCAGATTGAATTGGAAACCAGGCAGTTGTCCAGGACACAGCCCTCCTCGGCCAGGCGGCTGATGCCGGGAGCCCTGACATAATCGGCCAAAGCCCCCCCGTAAACACCCCAAGCCTGGCCGGTATGATCGTCGGACATAATAAAAAGGATATTTGGACGGACGTCAGCCTGCTGGGGAGCCTTGTCCCTGCAGGAGAAGAGAAGCGGGAGCAGAACCAGCATTGCGATTCCAGCTGCTCCGGCCAGCAAATCTGTTTTTCTCATAGTAAAATCTCCGATGGCTCTCTTTGAGGCCGTCGGCCGATGCTGCACGCCCGGTCAGGCGCCTGCATCGTCCAGGTTTGAGGACTCAAAAAAATTCGGGCTGACCAGCTTGTTCCTGATGATCCCCCCAGGGGTTTTTCTACTACAGGCTAAGTGATAAAATAAAAAGAGGCAAGTGTTTAAAAGATGGATTAATTCATGATGAAGACTCTTTACCTGGTGCGTCACGCCAAATCGAGCTGGGAGTTCCCTCATCTTTCCGACTATGAACGCCCCCTCAACAATCGGGGGAAAAAGGATGCGCCGGAAATGGGCCGGAGGCTGAGAGGGAGAGGGATACTACCCGGTTGCTTCGTCAGCAGTCCCGCATTGCGGGCCCATGAGACTTCCCTCCTGGTTTCCCGGGAAATCAACTTCCCGGAAAGTGAGATAGTCTTCATGGAACAAATCTATTCCGCAGACGTGCCTGATCTCCTGGCAGTGATCGATTCCTTTCCTCAAGAGGCCTCCTCAGCCTTTCTGGTCGGTCACAACCCTGGAATGACATCCCTGGCCGAATATTTGACCGGAACTCCTGTTGGAAACCTCCCTACCTGCGGAGTCGCCTGCATTGAGTTCGGTCCGGCTGTGTGTTCCTGGTCCCAGGTAAGCAGGGGTCCCGGGAGGCTGGCCTTCCTGGATTACCCGAAGAGACAGCACCTCTCCTGATACCCGGGCCTGTGAACTACCGGGGCCGGGTTTTTTAATTCTTCTTGTGTTCTTTGCCGCATGTTGGCAATATGATTGAAGAATTATGTCCTGCAGAGTCTCGATTGCCATAATTGCCCTTATTTTCATCCTTTCCGGATGTTCCCCGCCTCAGAGGGGGCAGGAAGCCGACTTCACCTCGCCTTTCCTCAGCCCGGAAGACCTTGGGTTTCTGGAGACCCTTACCAGGGACGTAGTCGAAGCATCCAGGGTCCGTCCCGGAGAAATGGTCGGGGATTTCGGGCCTAACAGCACCGGAGGGACTCTAGTGCGCCCTGGCGGCCGGGACTGCTACCCCGCCTTTTGGATCCGTGACTATGCAATGTCCCTTGACAGCGGAATGTTTCCGGTTGAAGAACAGCGCCACATGCTGCTGCTGACTGCCATGCACCAGCCGGACGAGGAGATTCAGCTCTCCAGTGGAAGCTCCATCCCTCCAGGATCGATTCCGGACCATATTACCTTTCAGGGGCAGCCTATCTTTTTCCCGGGCACACTGGAGGATTTCGAAGGCCAGGGGGGACCGGAATGGGGCGATATTCCCAGCCTGGATGACGCTTTTTTCTTCATCAGGATGGCCAAAATATATGTGGACAGCAGCGGGGACACAAATATTCTGGAAGAAGTTGTTAACGGCAAAACCCTGCTCACCCGTCTCGAGGAGGCCCTGGCAATGCCTCCCTTCGACCCTGAAACCCAGCTGGTCTTCGCTATGCAGGGATCCCGGGGAATCAACTTTGGATTTACCGATACCACTACCCATACGGGGTACCTGCTGGTGAGTTCCCTCCTTAAATACCGGGCTGCACTTGAGTTATCGGGTCTTTGCAGAATAGCCGGGCATGATGGAAAAGCCGAAAAATACAAGGAAACCTCCAGTCTCCTTAAAGCCCACATCGGTCCGGTGTTTGCTGACGATTCCGGTCTGTTGCGGGCTTCGACCGGGACAAGTGCCCAGCCTGATATCTGGGGGTCATCCATGGCCGTATATTTCAGTGCCCTGGAGGGCTCCCTATCCCTGAAAGTATGTATTGCCCTGGTGGACTGCCTGGAAAAGGGCACCCTTGACTGGAGGGGGAATATCAGGCATGTGCCGGTGAATATGGATTTTGGTCCGGAAACCTCCTGGGAGGTCAGTTCAGCTGAAAAAAACACCTACCAGAACGGAGCTTACTGGAACACTCCTACCGGATGGGTCTGCCATGCCGTCTCGCTGATCAACCCCGCGTTATCCAGGGACCTGGCCACTGACTATATAAAGGAACTGCGCTTTGGTGATTTTCGGAAGGGAGAGGAGTACGGATCACCCTGGGAATGCATGCATCCCAACGGGCATCGGCAGAACCCGGTTTACATGACCAGCGTGACCGTTCCTTTCGGTGTCTTCATTAAAAGCCTGCAGCCCTGATTCCTTTTTATTTTTAAAGGGGACAGAGGTCTTTTTTTGTTTTTTAAAGGGGACGGAGGTCTTTTTTTCGTTTTTTTTCTTTCTGGTCCGTTTCTTTGCTTTAAGCGTATGGTTTTGACAAACGGGTTTATAAGCAAAGGAGCAGGAAATGGCCAGAATGCCCAGGATTAAACGAATTGATGAGGACGGTTGGTATCATTTATGTGCCAGGGTTGCCGGCAGGTCCGGATGGTTTCCTTTCGAAGATCCACTGGCGCGCAAGAAGCTGTTAATGCTGATAAAAAAGTACTTGGGGGTTTTCTTTTGTGAAGCCGCAGGCTTCTGCTTAATGGGAAATCACTACCACCTGGTTTCAAAATTTGAAGCTTTCAGGACGCTCTCCCGAGAGGAGCTATATCAAAGGGCCCTTAAGCTGTACAAGAATCCAAATGCTGTTTTGGTGAGTGACAGACAGTGGGAAAGATTCAACAGAAGGATTTTTGATGTATCAGAATTCATGCGTTCACTCCAGTCAGAATATGCCAAATGGTACAACCGCACTTATGATCGTAAAGGGGCTTTCTGGGGGGACAGGTTCAAATCAGTCCTGCTGGGAGAATATGAATCCATAATAGACGCTGTGTTGTATGTAGAGCTTAATCCGGTCCGGGCCAGACTTGTAGAGCGTCCCGAGGATTGGCGATGGAGCTCTGCTTCCCTTCGTGCTATTGGAAATGACGGCTGGCTAACCGCTTTAAAGGAACTGATCCCTGAGGTAGACGAATCCGATGTCGAATCCAACTACAAGTACCGCCTGTATTACAGAGGTAGCGTTCAGACCAAAGCCGGGACAGGTTTTATACCAGCAAAAATCATCGCAGCCGAAGCGGAGAAAGGATATATGAGACCCGGAGCATTTTCTCAAAGAATAAAATTCTTCACTGAAGGCCTGGTTGTAGGCAGCGAAATTCAGATTAAAGACTGGATTACCAAAATGCGAAGGGAGATGTACTATTTGAGGCGCAGACATCCAATTTCTCATCGGCTCGACGATGCAATTCACTATACTTTGAGAGAACAGCGCGCCAGTCAAAAATCTAATAGTCCCACGGGCAATCGATTCTCAACGGCCCAGGGTTGATTACCGTCGAATCAAGTCCCAGTAGAAATCCAGGATTATTTAAAAATCAAATACCCGTTCTTCTCCTGCAACGCCTTAGCCTTGATCAAAACATTTCCAGGAAATCCAACGGGAACAAGGGCATCAAGGTAATTGGCAGTGAGGGCTCTCCTCATCCCCCGGACTTCTGATGTCAGGGTCAGTACCCTCAGGATCCGCCCGGACATTGACTTTCTGAACAGTGCTTTAAATTCCGAAGAGAGCTCCCGAAGCTCCCGGCAACGGGCAGTGGCAACATCTGGAGATACCTTGCTCTCCATCCGGGAAGCAGGGGTGCCGGAGCGATCACTGTAGGGAAAAACATGCAGGTAGGTGAAAGGCATCCTCTTGATGAACCTTATGGTCTCTCGATGATCGCCCTCTGCTTCACCAGGGAATCCGGCAATGACGTCTGTTCCAATTCCGGCATCGGGGATTCTGTCACGAACATAATGCACCAAACCGGAGAACTCAGCAGCCCGGTATGGGCGACCCATGGCGGAAAGTATCCGGTCTGATCCGCTCTGCAGGCAGATATGAAAATGGGGGGCTATCTTCTCACTTGCAGCGGCCAGGTCAATAACCCTCCGAGATAAGTCCATCGGCTCGATTGAACTGATCCTCACCTGTCCCAGTCCTGGCAGCATGATTATCTCCTCCAGAAGCTGGTCCAGGGATGTCCGGGGGATGAGGTTCAATCCGTAGATTCCGAGGTGGATTCCGGTGAGCACGATCTCCTGGTAACCTTCATCAATATATCTGCGAACACCATCCAGCACCTGGTCAGGAGGTACGCTACGGCTGGGCCCTCTGACCGAGGGAACAATACAGTAAGAGCAGGCTGCTGAACAGCCATCCTGGATCTTCATCTGGGGCCTTGTCTGGTTTTCGCCTGGATCACCAACTTCCAGATCGAAGCTCCGCCCGGCCGAAAGCTCCTCCCAGACCACACGCCCTGAGCTGATTTCGGTCTCATGATCTGGTCGGCTATCGAGAATTTCCGGCAACCCTTGCTTGCTGCGGTTGCCGATTACCAAGTCGGCAAGGCCCTTTTCAGCCAAGGCCCTGGGATCTCTCTGGGCATAGCACCCTGTAATGACAATCCTGGCGGAGGGATTCCGCCTTCGCATTTTTCTGGCGAGTTGCCTTACCTGTTGGTCGGACTTATGGGTCACGGTACAGGAGTTTACAATCACCAGATCTGCTTCTTCGTCGATTCTCACCTCTGCATACCCGGCTTCAAGCAGGGAACGCCGCAAGGCCGAAGAATCAGCCTGATTGGCACGACAGCCGAACGTGGCAATCAAAAATCGTTTCGCTTTCATAATACAAATGGTTGAACGCAGAAAGACCTGGGTGTGGGTGATAGGCCAGGATAATTCTCCTCCTAATCACCTCTGTCCCCTGTAATACTCTCCTCTGTCCCCTGTAATAGATCCTGCCAGTTGGCCGCAAGCAGCCCCGACATCCGATCCGCGTGAAGCCCTGATGAATGCTGACAGACCCATGGCGGTCAACTGCTCCTTAAACCGGATTATTCTATCCGGCTCCGGAGGACTGTAAGGCAGGCCAGGATTTGAATTGTAGGCTATCAGGTTGATCTTCACCTTAAGGCCTTTGAGCAATCGCCCCAACTGCTCCGCATCTTCCAATGAATCATTAATCTTCCTGAGCAGAACATATTCAATGGTTATTCTTCTATTGCCTTCCAGGGGAAAATCCCGGCAAGCCTGAAGGAGCTCTGCAATATTCCATTCCCGGTTGACCGGCATTATCCGGTCCCGAGTTTCATCATCTGCGGCATTCAGGGAGACCGCCAGGCTGGGGATCTTCTTCTCCCCGGCCATTTCACGCATGACCGGAACAATTCCACTGGTGGATATGGTAATCTTCCGGTGAGAAAGGCCGATCCCGTCGGGATCTGAAAGAATTCTGAATGCTTTCATGACATTCCGGTAATTATGCAGGGGCTCTCCCATCCCCATGAATACCACGTTGAAGCCCTTTTCCTCAAGCGACCCTTCCCTGATTACCGCCAGCACCTGGCCCACTATTTCACCGGCCGACAGGTTTCTGCGGAAACCCTTTTGCCCAGTCATGCAGAACCTGCACCCGACCCGGCATCCTGCCTGGGACGATATGCAAAGGGTATCCCTTCCGGACTCGGGAATATAGACCGCCTCAACAGTCTCTCCGTCCCGGAGCCTGAAGAGGTACTTGGCTGCCCCGTCCTCGGAATTCCGGGTGTTCTCGATCTCCGGCAGCTTGATTTCGCAGGCTTTGCGTAACTTCCCCCGGAAAGACTTTGCCAGGTCCGTCATCCGGTCAATATCATATTCCTTGCGTCGATAGATCTGGACATAGAGCTGCCTGCCCCTGAAGGCGCTTTCACCCAGCGAAGCACTCATTTGGACAAGTTCCTCCTGTTCAAGCCCTAAAAGATTATTCTTTTCCATAATTCCTGAATCCCGTACAAATTCACCTCAAGGCCGAGAATAGCAAAGATTAACACAAGTCAGGGATCAGGTAATGTTTGCGAGACTCTTGAATTTTCAAGCCGTCTCCTTCTCCAGCCCTGATCCGATGGCAACCTCGCCCGGCAGCCACCAGGCGGATTTTCGAATATTGAATCAAATTCCCACACTTCGGGTTCCAAAACAGGAAATCAAAAATTATTTCTGCCGGCGGCCATTTAGGCCATGAGAAAAAGAAGGACGACCCCCTCTTCCCGAAAAAATGAGCAGAATTAAGTTGTATCGTTTCACCCCTGCTTGTTACATTCTATTCCACAGTGGAAATAACAGTATTAGGAAGCGGGAGCGAGGGAAACTGCACCTACGTCGCTTCGAAAAAAACTCATGTCCTGATTGATGCCGGATTCGGTGCACGAAGTATTGAACGCCGTTGCCGGGATGCCGGGATATCTCTGCAGCAGCTTGACGCAGTCCTCCTTACCCATGCCCACTGCGACCACACTCGGGGACTCTCCTCTCTGCTGAAAAAATTCCAGGTGCCAGTCTATCTGACAAACGGAGCCCAAGGTGAGCTTCCTTCGTGCCCCATGCTGCAGGAAGCATGCATCATCACCCGCAGGGAGGAGTTCGTTGTCGGAGATCTTGAAATCCAGGCGTTTCCCACTTCGCACGATAGTGCGGAATCAGTTGGATTTCAGGTTTCTTGCCGGGGGATTACCGGAACCCTGGCCACAGATCTGGGAAAATTGACCAGCCGGGTTATCGAAAGGCTGAACCGGTCTGACTGGATCGTGATAGAATCCAATCACGATGAAGAGCTCCTGCGCATCGGACCTTATCCTCTTTCCCTTAAACGCCGTATACTTGGAGAAAAAGGGCACATCTCAAACCAGGCTGTCGCCGACTTTCTCGAACTCCAGTTCAGCGGCCTGGCAAGGCATATTTTCCTTGCCCACATCAGCAGAAAAAACAATGTCCCCAGCCTGGTCATGGATTCCGCCCTGGAAGCTTTATCCAGGAGAAACCAGGGAAGCCTGTTTAAGCTTGATCCCCGGCTTTACCTGACACACCAGAATGGACCATCCGAGGTTTTAAATTATGATTGATCGGTATTCTACCCCTGAAATGATCGAGCTCTGGTCGGAAAAATCCAAATTCCAGGCTTGGCTTGATGTTGAAATCGCTGTCAGCGAAGTCCTGGCTGAAATGGGGCAGGTCCCATCCTCAGCGGTCAAGGTCATCAAGGAAAAGGCAGCTTTTACAGTTGAAAGAATCCGGGAGATTGAGGAAGTGACCAGGCATGATGTCATCGCTTTCACAACCGCTTTAGCTGAAAGCGTTGGACCTGAGTCCAGGTGGATCCATCTGGGCCTTACCTCTACTGACGTAGTCGACACGGCTCAGGCATTACGGGTCAAAAAAGCATCTGACCTGATCGAATTCGAGCTCCGGGCATTCATGGGAATCCTGAAGAAAAAAGCCCTCGAACATCAGTACACCTACGTCATGGGACGCACTCACGGTATCCATGCTGAACCAATGACCTTCGGGCTCAAGCTGGCAGTCTGGTATTCAGAGATGCAGCGCAACCTTGAACGCTTCCGCCATGCCCGAAGGAACCTGGAAGTCGGAAAGATCAGCGGCCCGGTAGGATCCTTCTCCCATCTCCCGCCCGAAGTTGAGGAAAAAGCCTGCGCCAGGCTCGGGATCGGGTATGCCGCGGCCTCCACTCAGACCCTGCAAAGGGACCGGCATGCCGAATACCTCTGCGCCCTGGCCATCCTGGGGGGGACCTATGACAAGATTGCCACTGAGATCAGGCACCTCCAGCGCACCGAAGTACGGGAAGCCCAGGAAGCTTTCCGCAAAGGGCAGAAGGGAAGCTCTGCCATGCCGCACAAGCGCAATCCGATCAATTGCGAACAGATCAGCGGACTGTCCAGAATTCTCCGGGCCAACGCCATGGTAGCCTTCGACAATATGCCTCTCTGGCACGAAAGGGATATCTCCCATTCATCCGCTGAAAGGGTGGTACTGCCGGACTCCGCTACCCTGGCCCATTACCTGACCAGAAAAATCAGCCGGATCATCGACAACCTCGTGGTAAACAGCGCACAGATGCTGAAGAATATCGAACTTATGGGAGGACTTGTCTTTTCCGGAACCCTGCTCCTGGAGATTGTGAAGAAAGACGTTCTCAGGGAAGATGCCTACATCTGGGTACAGAGGAATGCCATGAAGGTCTGGGACGAAGGGGCCGATTTTCTGCAACTGGTTCTGGCCGATCCCGACATCCGGGCCCACCTCTCGGAAGAAGAAATCCTCAAGACCTTTGATCTGAGGGAAAAAACTAAATACATAGACCAGGTTTTTGCGAGAGTTTTCAAGTAAAAATGCTCGGACGGGCCTGGTTGACGCCCCATAGGCGCGTTGACGCCCCATAGGCGCGTTGACGCCCCATAGGCGCCAGGACGCGGAGATTGAGTAGATTATGGCCTGGTTCCCCCGCATCCTGGCGTTGCCCTTATTCCA
>CAZOGT010000024.1:0-17091 GCA_964579015.1 uncultured Acidobacteriota bacterium
ACGTTATTCTGTCCCCATAAGATGAGAGGTTGGCCCGGGCCCTGTCCAGGGCCGAAGCGTCGCGATCAGAAGCAATGATCCTTCCAGCCTCAAGCCGTGAGGCGATACTCGCAGTGTGCCCTCCGTCACCGGCGGTCAGGTCTGCATAGGAGCATCCGGGACGAATGTCAAGAAGCTCCATCACAGGGTCCATCAGTACCGGTATATGTTTATTTTCCACCGCGAAGAAACCTCCCAGTAATTAAATGCCGTAAGCTGCCAGTATTGAGGAGTCCTCCTCAGTAATCGGAGCAGATTCCAACAGGCTGGCGATATCGCTCTCCTTCCATACTTCCAGGTAGGTCGGCTTCCCGATAATGGCTACTTCGCAGTCGAAATCTCCGTCCGGGAACATGCTGCTTTTCAGCCTCGCGGAAATTGACGCCCTCCCCTGCTTATCCAGGTTTGTCTCTAATCCGTACACCGAAGTGAACGTCTGAAACTTGGCAATCGCATTGGACGTCCTGGTCTGAGCCTCCTGGCTCTCTGGCGACATGGCCGCGGAAGAGTCTGTCATCTCGTTAAGTTTTTCCTCAACCTTGATCCAGTTCTTCAGAGGGTAGATCCTTATTGATTTCCCATTAGTGCTGGTGATGAAAACCTTGGCCCCGTATTCCCCGGTGAAGAGTTTACGGTAAGTGCTGGGGATCTTGAGTCTCCCCTGGCTGTCCAGCCTGGCTTGGGCACTACCTCTGAAAACCACTTCCCTGTTCCCTCCATTAGCACTGCATTGACGATATTTGAACCATTTTGATCCTTATTATTCCTAATCTATGAAAATCCTAACCTAATTAGTCCTAAATATCAACACAAATATTCTTTAATAATTGGTTTTTTTGATTATGATGTTTGGTAAGCTGGTAAATGAGGCATTCGGAAGGTATGGTTCAGGTTTCGGGATTCGATGTTAAAACCTTTATTTGTAATTATTTAAGAGCGAGTTCTGGAAATTCAGCAATGGTGCCGGACGGGTGAGCCGCTGGTTCCGGGAACCCCGGGGGAAGGAAAATAACGTGGGGAAAATTGATTATTTGCGATTTTTGCTGGTAGCTGTGCTGAATCTAATGCTTTTAACCGCAGTGTGCATTTCCCAGGACACCGTGGAGCTCAGGGCCGATCAGGAGAAGAGTTCCATAGAGGTCTGGATCGGGGGAAAGCTTTTTACGAGCTACAGGTATGGCGAAGAGTTTACCCGGAAACCGGTATTTTATCCGGTAATGGCCCCGAACGGCGTAATGGTCAACCGGGAACTGCCCCAGGTCAGGCCTGAAGTGGCGGATGACCAGGACCATCCCCATCACGAATCACTATATTTCGGATATGGGGATGTGGACAGCTATGACTTCTGGAGCAACCAGAACGGGGAGAAGATCCTGCATCGCGCCGTGCTGAAACAGGAAAGCGGCGAACAGGGATCGCTGGAACTCCTGCTCGAGTGGCAGGAGCCCGGCGGGAAAACAATGGTCAGCGAGATCCGCAGGGTCGTCTTCGGCGGTTCCGGTGATTGTCGATGGATGGACCATGACATGACCCTCCATGCCGGAAAGAGTTCGCGGCTGTTCATGGACACCAAGGAAGGAATGTTCGCCATCCGCCTTGCCGACGAATTGAAGGAACAGGGAGGCAACGGGCGCTACATCAACGCCTATGGATGGGAGACCGCTGAGAATATCTGGGGGAAAAGGTGCCCCTGGGTCGCCATCCGGGGAACCATACAGGGCCAGGATGTTACCGTTGCCATTTTTGATCACCCTTCCACCGAGAATTTCCCGTCATACTGGCATGCCAGGGACTACGGTCTCTTTGCCGTCAACCCCTTCGGCCGAAAAGATTTCGTGAAAGGGTCCGAGCCCCTCGGAAAAAAACTCGAAGCCTACCAGAGCTTCCATTTCCGGCATCGGCTTATGGTCTACAGCGGAAAGGTTTCCAAGGAACGCCTTGACCAGGACTACTGGGATTACGTCAAATAGCAGCAGGAAACAGGCCCGGGCGCGGCGGCTAGATCTCCACAAACCGGCACTCTTTGTTTGCCGTGTCAAAGACCGCCATGGTCGATGTGCCGTTAAGCCCCATGATTTCACCGGGATTAAGGAGCAGGGAGTCACCGATCTTCTTAATGGCCTGGGTATGGTCGTGTCCGTAACAGACCAGGTCGTAGTCTCCGGAGTCAGCTACTGATTCGGCAATTCCCGGGTAGTGGGTGGCGAAGATATGGATATCGTCCAGTTCCAGCCTGGCATATTCTCCGCAGAGAGTGATATTCGGAAAGGCTTCCGCGTTTGAAGTGATCATCATCTTGTCGCCGTCATTGTTTCCCCAGACAATATAAATCGGCCGTTCACCTGCCCATTCCCCAAGCCTGTTGATGATAAAGGGAGAACAGAGGTCCCCGAGGTGAATCAGGGCATCCGCTTCCTTGGCTTTGGAAAGGGCCTGATCAAGTTTCCAGATATTGTCATGGGAATCGGAAATGATTACGATTTTCATGGTGCTTGGTTTTCCTGTTCAGGCCCTGTTGGTTTCCGGATCCTTTCCCCATAGTTTTTAAGAAGGGCTATTGCATGGGCGGCACAGCCTTCCGCGGGGATGACCTCCATCTCCTTGTCCGCCCGGGTGAAAATTTCCACGTTCCCTTCGTCCAGTTTTTTTCCCACCGTGATCCTGACCGGAATCCCGGTCAGTTCGGCATCTTTGAACTTGACACCCGGCCTGTCATCCCTGTCGTCGAGGATGGTGTCGATGCCACGGTCATTGAGTTCCCTGTATAGTTTTTCCGCGAATTCCATGTGGGCCTGGTTGTCGGGCCTGATCAGGGTAATGACAACCTCGAAAGGCGCGATTGCCCGAGGCAGGATCATGCCGTTTTCATCATTGTAAAGCTCAACCGCGGAAGCCAGGATCCGGTCCACCCCGATACCGTAGCTTCCCATCACTACCGGGATTTCCTTTCCGTTCCGGTCCAGGACCGTTGCGCCCATGGACTCGCTGTACTTGGTTCCCAGCTTGAAGATGTGCCCGATTTCAATCGTTTTGAAGATAGTAAGCGGACTTCCGCACTCAATGCAGCTCTCCCCTTCCTTGACCTCCCTGAGGTCCTGGAATTCAGCCTTAAAATCCTTGCCGGGGGTCACGTGTTCAAGGTGGTAGTCATCCCGGTTGGCGCCGCAGATCATGTTCCTCCTGCCCAGCAGGGAAGTGTCGGCGAGGATCTGGATACTGCCTGCGCCCATCGGGCCGAGGCTTCCGGCCCCGGCTTCAAACAGACCCCTGATTTCTTCATCAGTGGCGGGCCTGAAGGTTTCCGTTCCCACGGCCCCGGCCAGTTTCCCTTCACAGAGCTGCTGGTCCCCCCTGAGCAGCAGCATCCAGGCCCTGCTGTCAGCGATGTAGACCAGGGACTTGATCAGCCTGTCCTGCCCAATACCCAGGAAAGAGGCGACTTCTTCAATGGTCTTCTGCCCGGGGGTGTGGATTTCAGAGGGATCCAGTTCACCTTCCGGATCCTCGACCGGCTCAAGCCTGGAATCAGCCCGCTCCAGGTTGGCGGCATATCCGCAGTTTCCGCAGTTCACCACCCAGTCTTCTCCGGCATCACTCTGGACCATGAATTCCTGGGATTCGCTTCCCCCCATTGACCCTGAAAAAGCCTGTACCGCTGTATAGGTCAGCCCGCAGCGGTCAAAAATCTTCCGGTAGACCTGATCATGGAGCTCAAAGCTGCGGTCCAGGCCTTCCTTGTCCAGTTTACGGTGGAGTAGGGAGCGTCGATCTTCATCCTTCATCGTGAACTGCCTTACCCTGAGCAAGCCTGACTTGGGGCGCGGCTCGTCCCGGAACTTGAGCTGAATCTGGTACCAGATCTGGGGAAGGTCCCGATAGGAGCGGAGGCCGTCCCTGGCGATGGAAGTGAAAACCTCTTCATGGGTCATTCCGAGGCAGAGTTCTCTTCCGGCCCTGTCTTTGATCCTGAACATGTTGGCACCCATCACGTCCCAGCGTCCTGAAGCCTTCCATACATCATCGGGATTCAGGGCTGGAAGGTAGAATTCCTGGGCTCCTGCCGCATCCATCTCTTCCCTGATGATGTTTTCAATCTTCAGCAGGGACCGCCTGGCCAGGGGAAGCAGGGAATAAATTCCAGCTCCCAGCTGCCTGATGTAGCCTGCCCGCAGCAGTAATTGGTGTGAAATGACTTCCGCGTCGGCAGGAACGTCACGCAAGGTTGGTATAAAAAATTTTGACCAGCGCATCTGATTTTTCTCTTCCTCTTCCTGGTATTCTCCAGGTTCCCTGACCCATTCTGAGCCAAATCAGGGCTGATTCTGATTGACCGCTTTCAGTAAAGTCAGTTAACATTCAAATTGTATTGAGCCATGTGTCAAATGAATTCCCCCCGGGGAGAATTTCAATTTAAGGATAGCAATATGTACAGATCCCTGCAAGAAGTCGACCATGAGGTATCCTCAGCCATTGCCGAAGAAGTCAGAAGACAGGATGGAACCCTGGAACTGATTGCGTCGGAGAATTTTGTCAGCAAAGCAATCCTGGAAGCTGTTGGATCGGTGTTTACCAACAAGTACGCGGAAGGCTACCCGGGAAGGCGCTACTATGGGGGATGTGAATTTGCCGATGTTGTTGAAACCCTGGCCATTGAACGGGCCAAAGATTTATTCGGCGCCGAGCATGCGAATGTACAGCCTCATTCAGGGACCCAGGCCAACGTGGCCGCTTACCTGGCCCTGCTTGAGCCGGGAGACAAGATCCTTGGAATGAACCTTTCCCACGGAGGGCACCTGACCCACGGGCACCCCTTGAACTTTTCAGGACGATTCTTCGAGGTGGTCCCCTACGGAGTTGATAAGGATTCAGAGAGGATTGATTATGATTCCCTTGCGGAACTCGCCGCCAGGGAAAAGCCCCGCCTGATTGTTGCCGGCGCCAGTGCTTACAGCCGGATAATAGATTTTGAGAAAATGGGGGAAATTGCACGATCTGTCGGCGCCTACCTGATGGTCGACATGGCCCACATAGCCGGAATGGTGGCCACCGGCCTGCATCCCAGCCCGGTGCCTCACGCCGATGTCGTCACCACCACCACCCATAAGACCCTGCGCGGTCCCCGCGGCGGAATGATCCTCTGCAGGGAAGAGCACAAGAAGATGATCAACCGCAACGTGTTCCCCGGGAACCAGGGCGGCCCCCTGGTCCATGTGATAGCCGGGAAAGCAGTCTGTTTCCAGGAGGCCCGGAGCGAGGGGTTCCGCGAATACCAGTCCCAGGTTCTGAAGAACGCTTCAGTGCTTGCCGACACCCTTCAGAACAAGGGCTTTAGGATCGTTTCCGGCGGTACCGACAACCACATGTTCCTGATGGATGTTTTCTCAAGAGGGCTGACCGGAAAGGATGCTGAAGCCAAACTGGAGGAAGCGGGGTTGACCGTCAACAAGAATACCATTCCCTTTGATCAGCACCCGCCAATGGTTACCAGTGGAATCAGGATCGGAACCCCTGCCGTGACTACCCGGGGCATGAAGGAGCCTGAAATGGAAATGATCGGAAGCCTGATAGCTGAAGTCCTGTCAAATCTTGAGTCTGAGAAGGTGGTTTCCGAAGTGAAGGGCAAGATCGGAGAGCTTACTTCCAGGTTTCCCCTTTACGGCTACCTGGTCAAAAGGGGCTGATGAAGACCATCGGCAGCCGGCCCGCGGCTCAGAAACCAGTGTCCATGATTCACCCGGGATCCAGGGGAAAGTTATCCATCCTCCTGCTGAGCGCTCCATATGCATATTGAACTTGAGGAAATTTTCGGCCCGGGAGGAATACTGGACCAGAACCTGGAAGGCTATGAGTTCAGGCCGTCCCAGCTGGAAATGGCCAGGGCCGTACTCCGGGCTGTCAGCGAGAGGGAGCACCTTTGCGCAGAGGCCGGGACAGGGACCGGGAAAACCCTGGCCTACCTGGTTCCCGCCCTGGCGGCGGAGGGAAGGGTGGTCATTTCCACTGCCACCCGCAATCTCCAGGAGCAGCTGATTTCCAAGGATATTCCGCTTATCAGGGACACCATCATGCCCTCCCTGGAAGTCGTCTGCATGAAGGGACGGCCAAATTATCTGTGCCTGCTCAGGCTGGAGAGGCTTTCCAGGCAGGCAGGGCTGTTTGCCGCAGATCCTTCCGGAGGCGGAATCAAGGAACTTGAAAAATGGGCCGTAAACACCGATACAGGGGACCGGGCTGAACTGGAGTGGCTGGCCGATTCCAGTGAACTCTGGGATTCGGTTGATGCCAGGAGCGAGATCTGTCTCGGTTCAAAATGCAGCCGTTTTGAAGACTGTTTCATCACCAGGCTCCGGCGACGGGCCCTTGAGGCGGAAATCATAATTGTCAATCATGCCCTTTTTTTCACCAACCTCTGCCTGGTAAATGATGAAGGCGGAGGCATACTCCCCGAGTACTCGGCCGCTGTCCTGGATGAGGCCCATGAGGTCGAAGATATTGCTTCCGGTCTCTTCGGGCGGCGGCTTTCGAGTTACCAGCTGGAGCACCTGGCCAGGGATACGTCGGCACTCTTATCCCCCGGTTCCGAACTGCAGAAGATAAGTGAACGCCTGATCTCCTCCAGCCGCAGGCTGCTCGGGGCGCTGCCTCCAGCCGGGGGGCGGTTTTCACTGAACCTGTTCCAGGAGCAGGACCGCTCTCTTTCGGACCTGAGAATGGTCCTTGCCGAAGAATTTGATGAAGTCGGGGAAAGCCTCCTGGAACTCTATCATTACCTGGAATCCAGGATTCAGGAGAGTCCTGATTATGAACTGCTGGTCCGCAGGGTTGATAATCACCTGGCAGTGCTGGATGAGATTCTCAATACTGATGATGAGGATTCCATCTACTGGGTCGAGCAGGGCCGTCGGGGCCTGAGCCTCAACCTGACCCCGGTTAATGTTGCTTCGGTGCTGAGGTCCAGGCTGTTCGCTGAAACTCCAACCGTTGTTCTGACTTCAGCCACGATTAAGGCCGGGGGCGGATTTGAGTTTTTAAAGAGCAGGCTGGGCCTGGATGATTCCCTGGAAGTGGACCTTCCCGGAGAATTTGACTATTCCGTACAGGCAAGGCTTTTTGTTCCCAGGGATGTACCTGATGTCAATGGGGATGAGGGCTTCGGCATGCAGATGGAATATATCAACCGGATATTGGAGATTACCGGTGGGCATGCATTCCTTCTTTTTACCAGTTTTCGGCAGATGAACAGGGTCCACGAAATCCTGAGACGGGAAGGCAATTACCCTTTGCTCCTGCAGGGGACGAAGCCAAAATCAACAATCCTTGAGCTGTTTCGGAAAACTCCGGGCTCTGT
Source organism: uncultured Acidobacteriota bacterium (assembly GCA_964579015.1). Lineage (GTDB taxonomy): Bacteria > Acidobacteriota > UBA6911 > RPQK01 > JAPXNP01. The sequence continues at coordinate 7,388 of CAZOGT010000024.1, forward strand.
TCTTTGCGCGACCAGCAGTTTCTGGCAGGGTGTTGATGTCAGGGGGGAGGCTTTGCAGGCAGTGGTAATTGACAAGCTGCCTTTCCAGGTCCCCACTGACCCGGTGGTATCGGCCAGGTTTCGCCGGATGAAGATGAAGGGCGAGGACCCTTTTCGCGAGTATGCAATCCCTTCCGCCGTTATTTCGCTTCGCCAGGGCCTGGGACGGCTGGTGCGGTCACGTGAGGACCGGGGAATCATGGCGGTACTCGACTCCCGTCTCTGGAATAAATGGTACGGTAAATATTTCCTGGAAAGCCTCAGCAGCATTCCCGTCACTGATGACCTGGGCGAGCTGGACCGTTTCTGGCGGAGCTGAATTCCAGATCAGGGCCAGGTATGGTATGGTACGGATGCGGCGCGACTTCCTGCCGGGCCGACCCGGGCCCGGGGCAGGTTACGTTGTTCCGGCTGTGGCTCCCCTCCAGGGAAACATGTGGCCGGAAAGAGAGCAGGGTTAACATATCCGGTCCATTAAGTAGTCTGTAATAATTGATAACAATGGCCGCTCAGGAGTATCCGCAGCCAGCCGCGGCAGGGCGCCCGGCCGGGAAAGATATATCCAAAAAAACTTTACCGAAATGATCTCTTTGGATACAATTGACAATCTATAGTTATGAGGATTAAGTTTTAAGTCATTTTTTAGGAATAATTGTCCCGAGAAATAAATAAGAATGTTCGTAAAGGTCTTTCAGGGGGCGTGAAAATGAAATCAAAGTTTATTTTTACTTTTTTAATTGTTGTTTTTGTTGTTACCTTAATGCCTGCCCAGTCTCTTTTGGCCCAGGGTACCGGTTACGTCTGGGGCAGGGTCATCGACGTAAATGGCAATCCCATTGAGGGTGCCACTATTGAGATTGACGCCATCGAGTCCAGTCGAAAGTACACCCTTACAACCAACGAAGAGGGCAGATACCAGCATGCCGGGGTGTACCCGAGGGACGAATACCGGGTAATCGTGGAAAAAGAAGGTTACGTGAATGATTACAAGGAGGGCATCAAGCCGGGCAGCAGCGGAAGCGACGTGTCGTGCCGGGCTGATTTTATCCTGAAAAAGGGAGCCAAGAGGAAATTCCCGTTCCAGATGACGGAGGAGGAGTTGGAGAAAGCCAGGGCCAGGCAGGAGGAGTTGAAGAAAAAGGCGGCTGAGCTGGAAGAGGTCCGCGGTGATTTTGATCAGGCCATCGCCCTCTACAATTCCGGTCAATACGAACAGGCTATTGAACTCTTTCAAAAGGTTATCGAGGTGGACCGTGAACAGCCCAGCGTATGGGGGAACATGGCCGCCGCTCATGCCCAGCTGGAACAGTACGATGAAGCCCTGGATGCCTACAACACCGCACTTGAAATGGATCCCGAGAATTCTGCCTTCTACCAGAACATGGGTTCAATCTGGGCCTCCAAGGGTGACGTTGACAAGGCCAGGGAATTTTACGAGAAAGCCGCTTCCCTGGCCAAGGACCTCAGTCCCAGGGATGCAGCCACCAATTATTACAACATGGGCGTAACCTATATCAATACAGGCAGTAATGAGGAAGCCAAGGCAGCCCTGGAACAGGCCATTCAGATTGATCCGACCCATGGTGAATCTCATTACCAGCTGGGTGTGGTGCTGCTCGGCATGGGTGATTTGGAAGGTGCGGTCAACATATGGAAGAAATATCTTGAGGTTTCCCCGGATGGGCCCAACGCCGCTACTGCCGAGGAGTTGATCAAGAGTCTAAGTGAGAGTTAGCACCGACACCTGAAGCGCGGCCCCTCAACCCGCTGAGAAACGCGGGTTAAGGGAAAGCAGCTTTCGAATCTCGGGGCCGGCTGATGACCGGCCCGGATTCCAGGGCGCAGAGAGGAGGAACAAGGCTTGATTCCTTCACCCTCTGCGCCTTTCCTGTGTTTCCCCATTTGTGAAAGCTTCTGCGAAGGGTTGTTAATTATGGGGACATTCCTGCGCAGCCGCATGGAGGGAAGTGTACAATCAGACCAGGTTATACAAAATGAATCAACAGATTGTTTCAGTTGGAATAGCGGGAATCATCATCGGGTTTATTATCGGGTTTTTCACGGCCCGCGGCCTTGTGGAAAGTACTGCCGAGCAGCCCTCCGCGGCAGCGGAAAGCATGCCGGAGAACCATCCTGGAGCGGATATCATGGAGAGGATCCATGCCCTTACCCTGCAGGCCGAAGATGAGCCTGGAAACGCGCAGATAAGGGTGCAGCTGGGAAACACATTCTACGATATGGGGAGGTATGATGTTGCGGTGCGCTGGTATACCGAGGCCCTGGACCTTGATCCGGAACAGCCTTTGGTTTCAACCGATCTCGGAACATCACTGCTCTTCCTGGGCCAGACCGACGAAGCGATCCTCCAGTACCGTCACTCGCTTTCCATTCAGCCCGGTCATCCCCAGACCCTGCAGAACCTGGGCGTGGCCTTTTTCTCCCTGGGCAGATACCCGGAGGCGATAGACATCTGGAAACAGCTTCTTGAGGAGAGTCCTGATTATGCTGAAGCCGGAACCATCAGGGAGCAGATCGCAACTGCCGAAGAGAGGATGAACAGCCGGGAGGGAGACTCCAATTGATAAGCTACATCATACGATTCCTCTTTTTGCTTCTGATTTTTTACCTGTTGAAAAAGGTCTTCTCATCGCTGTTCAGCTCTGCGAAGGGTACGAGCCGGCGGGTCCGCCCGGATTCCTCCCGGGGCAGCGGGGCGATCAAACGGGACCAGGTCGAAAAAGATCCGGTATGCGGCATGTTTGTGGCGAGGGAAGCTGCTGTGACCTTCCAGCGGAATGGTGAGACTATTTATTTCTGTTCCGAAAAATGCCGGGAGAAGTTCCTGGAAGCTCCAAAATCCTGATTTTTTCCAATTAGTGTTGCCTTGGCCGATTCCTGGTGGGATGATGGCTTCAGCAGGAATTTTTCGCTGCCCTGCGGCGCAATCCCTAAAAAAACCTGGGCCAGGTGGTTGCCGGGTGTATTCCTGAACCTGCAGTGGGGAGAGAAATTGAGAATAGGAATTTTTGCAAAATTCACCCGTTTTGACTTTGTCGATGAACTCCAAAAAATAATTTCCTGGCTTGAGGACCGTGGTAATGAGTGCCTGGTTGACGAAGTGGTGGTCAGGGCGTTTTCGATGAACAGTGTCCGGGGAATCCCGGCTTCCGCGATTCCGGAACAGGCTGATATGGCATTTGTTTTCGGAGGTGACGGCAGCATGCTCTCAACCGCCAGGATTATCGGTGCCGCTGACTGCCCTATTCTCGGGATCAATCTTGGAAGCCTCGGTTTCCTGACTGAGATCCCCGCCGACCAGGTTTACAAGGCCATGGAAGCCGTTTTGGGCGGAAGGTATTCAATCGAGGAGCGTTGCCTCCTCAAGGTCCGTGTAATTGGAAAAGAGGGAAAGGAAAAGGCATATTATGCCCTGAACGAGATTGTCGTCAGCCGCGCAGCCCTTTCCAGGGTCATAACCGTTGACACGTCCCTGGACGATGATTTTATCGCCGAGTTTGTAGCTGACGGCGTTATGGTGGCAACACCGACCGGTTCAACCGCCTATTCGCTTTCAGCCGGCGGTCCGATTGTCCATCCCGCCATGGAAGCTTTCCTGGTTACCCCAATCTGCCCTCACACCCTCACCAACCGCCCGCTGATTGTTCCTGCTGACCGGGAACTGAGGGTTGCCCTGCGATCCGGGGAAGACGTGAAACTAAGCATTGACGGACAGGTGGGCATAGACTTTTCCCCGGGTGAAGAGGTTATCTGTGAACAGGCTCCCTACAAGATCAAGCTGGTCCGCTCCGGAGAACATGGTTTTTTCGATGTTCTCCGCAGGAAGCTCAAATGGTCGGAACGCTACAATCACTGTGGGAAATGAAATCCGGTTCAGCCTTTTTCAGCCCTCACGTATTTGAGAAAACTGAAAGCATAGCGGTTTTCTTCATCAGGTGAATGGTCCTCCCTGGCTTCCAGTTGCCATTCTGAGTCTGGAAACTCCGGAAACCAGGTGTCCCCTTTAAAATCCCGGTGAATGATGGTCAGGTAGATGGTGTCGACAACCCCTTGTGCAAGGGACTGGGCATAGATTTCCGCGCCCCCGGCAATGAAAGCTTCCTCCTCGCCGTTGGCCAGCCTGAGCGCATCCTCCAGGGAATGAACGGCTTCCGCCCCGTCAGGTGAGAATTTCCGGTCACGGGTCAGGACTATTATCCGCCTGCCGGCCAGAAACTTCTGCAGGGATTCATAGGTCTTCCTGCCCATGATCAGTGTGTGGCCCATGGTTTTTGCCTTGAAATAGCGAAGGTCGGCAGGCAGCCTCCAGGGAAGGCGGTTGTTCAGTCCGATCACCCGGTTCCGGGACATTGCGGCAATGATTGAAATGCTCATACTGATATGGGTGCCTTTATGTGGGGGTGGGGGTGGTAGTCCAGGAGTTCGAAATCTTCATACCTGAAGCCGAAGATGTCAGTGGCCCCGGGGTTGATTTTCATTACCGGGAGCGGCCGGGGACTCCTTTCCAGCTGGGTCCTGGCCTGCTCCAGGTGGTTGATGTAAAGATGCGCGTCTCCGAAGGTGTGGATGAATTCCCCCGGCTCCAGTCCGCATACCTGGGCAATCATCATTGTCAGCAGAGAATAGGAGGCAATGTTGAATGGAACACCCAGGAAGACATCAGCGCTTCTCTGGTAGAGCTGGCACGAAAGGCGGTTGTCCGCTACGTAAAACTGGAAAAGAGTGTGACAGGGGGGCAGCTTCATCCTTTCTACATCCGCCACGTTCCAGGCGCAGACGATCATTCTCCTGGAGCCGGGGTTGTTCCTGATCATCTCCAGAAGGCTGCTGATCTGGTCGATCTTTCTCCCGCCAGGGGCAGGCCAGGAACGCCACTGATGTCCGTAGATCGGCCCCAGATCTCCGTTTTCATCAGCCCATTCGTCCCAGATTCTCACCCCGTTGTCATTAAGGTACTTGATGTTGGTATCCCCTGCCAGGAACCAGAGAAGCTCGTAGATGATGGAGCGGAGGTGCAGTTTTTTGGTTGTCAGGAGCGGAAATCCCTCCGAAAGCCGGTAGCGGCACTGGTAACCGAAAATACTCAGCGTTCCCGTGCCTGTCCGGTCTTCTTTACGGGTACCGTTAGTCAGGATTTCATCAAGGAGATCCAGATAGTTTTGCATGATGCCATCAGTCTAACCTGCCTTGAAAGGCTGGATTGGATTTTGGGGTGCCTGTCCCGGTTTCAATGGACTACGTGACCTTGAAAACCAGTTTTTTCGGGATTCATCGGCCAACAAGCCGACTCTTTTCCTATAGAATTCACCTCATTAAAGAGCAATTATCGCTATAATACATCCAGGGTCTGAACCGGGTGAAGAGCCGGGGAGGAATTAATGGCAATAAGTCTGAATCTTTTTTCAGGGGATGATAATCATGAGTGAGGGAAAAACAAGACTGGCAGTAATTGGCACAGGTCCGGGCGGGTATACCGCCGCTTTTCATGCCGCCCAGCTGGGAATGGAAGTGACGATGATCGATACCAGGGAAAAACCAGGGGGAGTATGCCTGAATGTGGGCTGCATACCCTCCAAGGCCCTGCTTCATGCTGCCGGCGTAGTGCATGAATCACGCCGCGCCGCAGAATTCGGACTCACTTTTTCCGAACCCGAAATTGACCTGGATAAGATGAGGGGCTGGAAAGATCAGATTGTGAATCAGCTCACCGGAGGACTGGGACAGCTGGCCAAAAAGCACAAGGTCAGGTTTATCAACGGACATGCCGAATTCAAGGACGCCGGCTCCCTGAAGGTTAAATCAGGCAAGAGTATTGAAGATGTTGATTTTGACTACGCTATCGTGGCAACCGGCTCGGTCCCGTCCAGGATCCCGGGCCTGGAAATTGAAAGTGACCGGGTAATGGATTCCACCGGAGCCCTGGACCTTCCCGATGTCCCTAAATCGCTGCTGGTGGTGGGAGGGGGTTATATCGGGCTCGAACTTGGTTCAGTCTACTCCGCCCTGGGGTCTTCTGTTTCAGTGGTTGAGTTCATGGATACCCTGCTGCCCGGGGTTGACCGGGACCTTGTCAGGCCCCTGGAGAGGAAAATCAAAAAATCGTTTGACCAGATCTACCTTGAAACCAAGGTTGTTGACATGCGGGAGACCAAAACAGGCGTGGCTGTGCGATTTGAGGGGAAGACCGACGAAGAGTTGGAGTATGACCGGGTGCTTGTGGCAATAGGCCGCAAACCTTTCACCAAAGGGCTGGGGCTGGAAAACACCGGAATCGAGCTGGACAAGGCCGGCTTTATCAAGGTTGACCGGCAGATGAGAACATCGGAGCCCAACATCTTCGCCGTCGGCGACATAGCCGGGCAGCCCATGCTGGCCCACAAGGGCATGAGGGAGGGCAAAGTAGCTGTCGAGGTGATCGAAGGCCAGGATTCAGTCTATGACAACCGGGTGATTCCAGCCGTGGTATTTACCGATCCTGAAATTGCCTGGGCGGGCCTTACCGAACCGGAGGCCAGGGAGCAGGGAAGGGAAATCAAGGTAACAAGGTTCCCCTGGGCAGCCAGCGGCAGGGCTCTTACCATGGGTCGTAATGAAGGCCTGACCAAGATGGTGCTTGACCCCTCCTCCGGGAGCATCCTTGGAGTCGGGATTGTAGGGCCGCATGCCGGAGAACTGATTGCTGAAGGCGCCCTGGCCATTGAAATGGGGGCAGTCGCGGAAGACCTGGCCCTGACCATTCATACCCACCCGACTCTCTCCGAAACCGTGGGAGAGGCGGCTGAGATTTTTACCGGGTTTTCCACCCACGTTTACACCAAAAAAGAGGATTAGCCCAGGGGAGGACCCGGTCTTTTCCCGCAACTGCAGCCGGCCTGCTGCATGCTCCGGGCCCAGGGGTTGACCGATATCCCCGGTACTCCCGCCAAAACCATGCCAGGGCGGTTCCGGGGTGTTGTTCCCGGACTTTGCAGGTAAATACCCAAGCTTCTGAGGATGAACTTATGCAGGATATTTCACGAGACACCTTTGAAACCCTTGACAGCCTGGTATCAAGCGGCCGGGAATATGGTTTTTATAATCTTGAAAAGCTCCCCGGAGATGCCGGCAGCCTTCCCTACTGCCTGCGGATTCTCCTGGAGAATCTTCTCCGCAACGAAGATGGCCAGGCCGTTAATTCCCTTGACATTGAAAAGCTCCTCAACTGGGGCCCCCAGGCGGTCCCGGAACATGAGATCGCCTTTTCGCCGTCCCGGGTGATCCTGCAGGATTTTACCGGGGTCCCCTCGGTAGTGGACCTGGCAGTGATGCGGGATGCCATGGCCGGACTCGGAAAAGACCCCTCCCTGATCAATCCCCAGGTGCCGGTGGAACTGGTTATCGATCATTCCATACAGGTGGATTCCTTTGGGAAGCCCGGTTCCCTGGCCGAAAACCTGAGCAGGGAATTCCAGCGCAACCGGGAACGCTATGACTTTTTGAAATGGGGACGGCAGGCTTTCGCGGATTTCCGCGTAGTTCCACCCGCAACCGGAATCATTCACCAGGTCAACCTCGAATATCTGGCCAGGGTGGTGTTCAGCCGGGAAATTGGAGGCAGGCTTTTTGCATACCCTGACACCCTGGTCGGCACGGACAGCCACACGACGATGATTAACGGGCTGGGCGTCCTCGGCTGGGGGGTTGGCGGAATTGAGGCTGAAGCTGCCATGCTGGGCCAGCCGGTCAGCATGCTTATTCCCCAGGTGGTGGGTGTCAGGTTGCGCGGAAAGCTGCGGGACGGCGTGACCGCTACTGACCTGGTGCTGACCATGACCGAAGTCCTGCGCAGGAAAGGAGTGGTCGGCAAGTTTGTTGAATTTTTTGGGCCAGGCGTAACCGAACTCTCCCTTGCAGACCGGGCTACACTCAGCAATATGTCCCCGGAGTACGGCGCTACCTGTGCCATATTCCCGGTGGACGGCAAGACCCTCGATTACCTTGAATTAACCGGAAGGGAAGAGTCCGGAATCAGGCTGGTAGAGGACTATTACAGGGCCCAGGGCCTGTTTCTGGAAAAGAATTCCAGGGAAGCCGACTATTCTTCCGTGGTGGACATGGACCTGGGCTCGATTGAGCTCTGCATCTCCGGGCCTCGCCGTCCCCAGGACCGGATAAGCCTCGGCTCCGCTGCATCCTCCTTTTCCTCTTACCTGGCGGAAACCCGGCCCGGGTCCGAAAAAGCCGCGGTTAAGGATGAGTTGAGAAACGGCTCTGTAGTGATCGCCTCGATCACCAGCTGTACCAACACCTCGAATCCATCAGTAATGATCGGCGCGGGAATCCTGGCCCGAAAAGCTGTGGAAGCAGGAATGCAGAGCAAGCCCTGGGTTAAGACCAGCCTTGGCCCCGGCTCAAGGGTAGTCTCCGAGTATCTCAGTAAGTCCGGGCTCCAGGAATACCTGGACCAGCTGGGCTTCAATAACGTCGGCTACGGATGTATCACCTGCATCGGCAACAGCGGCCCTCTACCGGAAGAGGTCTCGGCCAGGGTCAGGGAAGAGAACCTGGTGGTCTGTTCAGTACTTTCCGGGAACCGGAACTTCGAGGGGAGGATCAGCCCCGATATCAAAGCCAATTACCTGGCTTCCCCTCCCCTGGTGATAGCTTATGCCCTGGCCGGCAACATGGACTTTGATTTTGAAAAGGACCCTCTCGGCAAAAACCGGCAAGGCCGGGATGTCTTCATGAAGGACCTCTGGCCTGATACCGCCGAGATTGAACAGTGCATGGCAGAGTCCGTTGGACAGGAACAGTTCAACAAGGTGTACAAGGACATTTTCAAGGGAACCCCGGAATGGGGACTGATTGATGCGCCGGCCGGGGACCGTTTTGCATGGGCGGATTCCTCGACCTATATCCGGAAACCCACCTTCTTCGAAGGCATGCGGGCCGAACCTGGCGCTCCCGAAGATATTTGCAATGCCAGGGTGCTGGTGATGCTTGGAGATTCCGTTACCACCGACCACATTTCTCCAGCCGGTTCCATCCCGTCTAACGGGCCGGCCGGAAAATACCTGATTGAAAAAGGTGTCAGCCCGGCGGATTTCAATTCGTTCGGATCCAGGAGGGGCAATCACGAGGTGATGGTGCGCGGGACTTTCGCAAACATCAGGCTGCGGAACAGACTGGTTCCCGGAATCGAGGGCGGATACACGAGGCTCCCCGGGGAGAGCGGGATTGTTTCAATTTTTGATGCCGCTGAAAAATACAGGGGGCTCGGAATTCCCCTGCTGGTGATCGCGGGGAAGGAATACGGCAGCGGGTCCTCCCGGGACTGGGCGGCCAAGGGAACCAGCCTGCTGGGCGTCAAGGCAGTTATCGCCGAAAGTTATGAAAGGATCCACCGCAGCAACCTTATCGGAATGGGAATCCTGCCCCTCCAGTTCCTGGATGGTGAGAATGCCGACAGTCTGGGCCTCACCGGGACGGAGTCATATTCCATAACCGGAATCGCGGCAGGCCTCGCTCCCGGGGCCGCCCTGACAGTGAAGGCCGCTGGAGATTCAGGGGCGATTAAATTCCAGGTGCTGGCGCGTATCGACACCCTGAATGAAATGGATTACTACCGCCACGGCGGGATCCTCCATTACGTGCTGAGAAATAATTGA
>CAZOGT010000025.1:0-17048 GCA_964579015.1 uncultured Acidobacteriota bacterium
CCCCGATATCCGCTGGGAAAAATAGCAGAACGCTTCTCGGCCTATAAAAACCACCGCGAAATCCCGGTACCGGACACCTTGCGCCTGGACTGGATATCCGCTCTTTTCCTCCTGGTTCTCGACCTTGTTCTCCAGAGAATAGTGAACGCCTGCAGGGAAGACCTTTCCTTCAGCAAAATATAGGCCAGGATTCCGGCATCCCTGATCAGCATCGCCGGAAAGCAGTGCATCCAGAGTCTCCAGTCCATGTTCTTGGCCCTCATCAGGAACCGGTTCTTGACCGAATGCATGTTTATCAGGGGGGAAAGGGTCTTCCGGTTATCAGGAAGGACATGGCGCAGGTGGAGGGCCCGGGCCGAAGGCTCGTAGATGGTCTGCCATCCAAGGAGCTGCGCCCTCCAGGCCAGGTCCGCATCCTCCCGATAGGCAAAAAAGTCTTCATCCCAGAATTCGCCGAGGCACTGCAAATCCTCCACCAGGTCCCGGCTGCAGAGAAGGGCAGCGCCGGTGCCTCCAAACACCGGCTCACAAAGGTCATACTGCCCGGTGTCCGCCTCGCCGCTCCCCCGGTCAAAATGCCGCTGGTTCCGGTGAAAGACCATTCCGGCACTGTCCAGGACCATGCTCCCTTCCCTCTCTTCCGGGTTTCCGTCCCGGTCCATCCGGAGCAGTTTCCCGGTAGCCATTCCGGCCCGTGAAAAACGATCAAATACCGGGAGGATCCTGAGGAAAAAATCGGGCTGCAGAACCACATCGGCATTCATGAAGAACACGTAGTCAAATTCCTCGCCCGCAATGTTGCGGTTGTGGCCCCCGCAGTAGCCAAGGTTTTCTCTCGAATCGATCAAAGGCACCCCGAAAAGAGCGGCTACCGCCGCCGGATCATCTTCCGAGGCATTGTCCCAGACCTTGACCCTCGCCGGGGCTGCCAGCCTGCTGACCGCTTCCAGGCAGGGACCAAGGACTTCAGCATCATTGTGGGTCACTATACTGATCAGGATGTCAGGGCTCAATGCTTACCTCCGGACGGGGACATCCGTTTCCCTTTAAACAGAACTCCGGTCAAGATCAGGATTCGTCTTGCCGCATAACCCACTCCGGCCGCAATCGCGACAGCAGGGAAAAAGAGCTTGTGATGCTTCCACCAGTAACGAAGCAGATTGCGGTAGTAGATTCCCAGGAAACGGGAAGAACCAAGGGTTTCCAGCGAGCTGCCCCCCTGGTGAAAAACCCTTTCCGAGCTTTTAGTTAATCCTATTTTCCAGCCGAGCTTTCTTATTCTGAGGCAGAAATCAACATCTTCAAACCAGGCCGGGTAAAAACGCTCATCCAGGCCCCCGGCTTCTTCCCAGGCTGACTTTCTGACCAGCCAGAGAGCTGCAGCCGGTTGCTGGTCCAGCTCCATCAGGCCGGATTCCATTCCCTTCACCCCTGCCCCGGTCCGGTTTCCCCTTTTTCCGAATATCTCATCCAAAAACAACAAATCGGAAAGGGTGTTCCCAACAGAAGGATAGGGCCTCACCTGGAATTCGGCCTGCGCTTCCATGGCCGCAGGATCGACAGAATTCATGGGGCAGGTCACAATCGCCATCCGGTCTGCTTCCTGCGCGGCCTGGTAGAGGCCGGCCGCCGTGGCATGGGAGTTCTCAAAAACCACATCGGGATTGACAAGCAGCACATACTTGCTGTCAATTGCGCGGAAACCCCGGTTTACCGCGGCCGCGAACCCGGTATTCCTTTCCAGCCGTTCACACTCCACCCATGGAAAGGCCGAAACAGCTTCGAGGGAATGATCCCGGGAATCGTTATCCAGGACCACGACTCCCTTTACCCGGCCTTCCAGCCCCCGGAGGGAATCGAGAAGCTGCCCCAGATAATCTCCGCTGTTCCAGTTGATAATCAGAATTGTTATGTCCACTTGAATACCCTGAATTCTACACGGCCTCGGCTTTCATTACAGTATAATGATACTGTTTTATCCTGCTTTACAGAGTAATTCCGGCGGTCGGCCGGGGCAGAGCAACTCCTTACACGGAAGATTCGGAATCAGGTTCATGCTTAAGCGGATTAGAACCAGGGAATATCAGGGATGGGTCCAGGCAGGCCTGGACTGGACGCCCTCTGACCCCGAAGGGGATGAATTCCAGAGGATGGTTGCTGAAAAAGGAGAGCTCCTCCTTCACTGCCGGGGAAGGGATATCTACCGCATTTGCTTCATTCTCGATGGCTCACCCTGCAGTTGTTTCCTCTACGTGTTCAGGAATAGTTCACTTTCCCGTGCCTTCAAGGCCTCTCCGGCCCGGAGGATTCTGAAAATCTCCCGGAAAATCAGGGAGCTGGGTTTCCCCTCCCTGGAAGTACTGGCAGCATTACGGCCTAAAAAGGAAATACTCAGCCGGAACAGCCTGCTGATTGTCAAAGAAATCGGAAACGTGAAAGAACTCCCGGCATGCGGCAATCATGTATACAAAGTCCATGAATCAACTGAATTTTCAGAACTCGTGGCCGAATTGACGGCCCGGGAGCTGGCCAGGTTCCACGATTCCGGCCTCTTCCACGGGGACCTTAAATCAAGGCACGTCCTGGTTTCCGGGAAACGGGAGGAAGAGCACCCGTCGATAGTGTTCGTGGACCTGGAAAAGACCCGGCACAGCCCACTCCTGCCCTCCTTTCTCCAGGATCTGCTTGCTGCCAGGGACCTGGTACAGCTGCTTTCGTCCCTGCCCGAAGAGCCGGAAGAAAGCGGACGCTGCGATCACAAATCAACATTCATCTCGTCCTACCTGTCAAAAAGGAATCCTCAACCGGGAAGGGCTCGGCGCATCAGGAAAACAGTCAGCCTCTACCTTGACTCAGGATCTCTCCACCAGGGTGAAACCGTTCTCCGGGGAGTACTGAGGAGCCTGAAATCACGGCTTGCGGTTTAACCCCGCATCTTATTGGGCTCCCCGATCCTCGAGTAGCCGATCTCGAATTCCCATTTCATCATGCCGTAGACCAGCTCGGTCTCCACTACATTAATGATGTATGCGTTGTCTATCCAGTCTTCGATCTCGTGTTCCCAGATGTTCCCGCTGGCTACGCTGGGTGATATGGAGTAGCTTCCCGGGCGGAGCGACGGCACCTTCATCAGGAGCCTGACCGTGATCGCGGTTCCAGCCTTGAGAGGCGGGAGCGCGGAATTCTCGTAGGAAGTGTTGGTGGCGGTGATTTCCGTGCCCATGCGGTCCCGGATCGTCACTCCCACAATGGGGAATTCAATGTCCTCCCTGAACCCGGCTGATATGAGAATATTGACTTCCTGCCCCGACCTGACCTCATTGACCACTTCCCCGGAATCCCCATGGAGAATGATGCCGAGGATTTCGGCCCTTCCTTCACCGAAGCGGTTATGTACATACGGGATAGTGCTTATCAGGGGCAGTCCTTTTTCCTCGTCAACAGCTATCCGGCCTGAACCGGCTCCAGCTTCCCGGCTTTCCCTCTCAAACACCAGGGCCCGGTACCGGTTGGCCACTTCCTCCGGCTCTCCTTCGCAAACCTTGCTCCCCTGGTCAAGCAGCAGCGCCCGGTTGCAGAACTGGGTTAAAGCTGAAAGATCATGAGTTACGAAAAGAATGGTCTTCCCCTGGCGCTGAAGCCGGCGAATTCTGTTAATGCAACGGTGCTGAAAAATGAGGTCTCCCACTGAAAGGGCCTCGTCCACGATCAGGATGTCCGGATCAGCGTGAATGGCCACTGCAAAAGCCAGGCGGACAAACATTCCGCTTGAATAGGTCTTCACGGGCTGGTCAATAAAATCTCCGATCTCAGCGAAATCGAGGATCTCATCAAACCGGTCCTCCATCTCCTGCCTGGTGAAACCGCTGATTGCACCGCTCATGTAAACATTTTCACGCCCGGTGAATTCCGGGTTGAATCCGGCACCAAGCTCCAGCAGGGCCGCCACCCTGCCTTGCACCCGGCATATTCCGGAATTCTGCAAAAGAATGCCCGCGACTATCTGCAGCAGGGTGCTTTTCCCCGATCCGTTTACCCCGATAATCCCGATAGCGTCTCCCTCGTGGATATCGAGGCTGATATCCGTGAGAGCCCAGAACTCCCGGTGCATTTTTATCCTCCGGAAAGAGAGGAACTCCAGGAGCTTATGGGCAGGGGTGCTGTATATCGGGTACTTCTTGGACAGGTGTTCCAGGCTTATCACCGGAAACGCACTATTCTCCGAAGTCTTGATCTCAGAGGACATCAATAAACTCCCTCTTGGTATTCCTGAAAAGCAGTCCCCCCAGCAAAAAGGCCGCCCCGGCAAAAGCCGCCAGGACCAGGACTTCCCAGGACTCGGGAAGCCTGTGCTCCAGGAAGCAGGCCCTGTAGCCCCTTACCACGTAGGAAAGGGGGTTCAGGTAAAGGAGCATTCGCATTTTCTCCGGTATGTTCTCATTGTCCATTGAATAAAAAATCGGCGTGAACCAGAACCACATCACCATGAATACGTTGACCAGCTGCAGGGTGTCCCTCACGAACACCTGCAGGGCCGCCACCATCCAGCCGACCCCCAGCAGCAGCAGGATCAGAAGCGCCAGGTAGAGCAGGAAGAAAACCCAGGTCCAGCTGAACATCCCCATCAGCAGGAGGACCACAAACAATATTCCCAGGCCGACCATGTGAGTGACCAGGCTTGAAATCAGGAGGGTCAGCGGGAGAATTTCCGATGGGAAAATCGATTTCTTTATCAGGTTGGAGTTGTCGGTTATTGATGTACAGCTCCGGGTGACAGTCTCCTGGAAAAAAAGCCAGGGCAGGATTCCGCAAAACAGGAATACCGCAAAATTATCCGTTGCCTGGATAAAAGGCTTGATCTTGAACACGATGGAAAACACGAAGGTGTAACAGATCAGCAGCACCACCGGATGGATGACTGACCAGAAAAATCCCATTAGTGAACCTACATAACGGTTTTTCAGGTCCCTGCCCACCAGGTTCAGGATCAGGTGTTTCCTCACCCTGGTCTTTTCAGCAAAGCTAACCAGGATCTGAACCGGCGCCAGCTTTTTTAGCCATTTCATAAAAAAGATTCTCGTATTGATCTGTTACCGCGTCCCAGCTGTATAATTCCTCAACCCTCGCCTTCGCCTCGATTCCATGCTTTCTCAACTCCAAACCGTCCCGAATGATCTCAGCAATTATATTACTTAATCTCTCCTGATCATAAAAGCTGCAGATTATGCCGGCACCCCCCAGGACCTCCCTGTTTTCAGGAGTATCATGGCTGACCACCAGCGCGCCTGCTCCCATGGCCTCCAGGAGGGCCGGATGCGTTCCTCCGACCTCGCTCCCCTGGAAATAAGAAGCGCATTTGGAAAGAAGCGCATGGTAGTCCCCGCCGTAAATCGCACCGGGCATTATTACATTCCCCTGTTCAGCCAGGCTCCGCAGGCCGGACCGGTAGGCACCGGCATAAGGGGCGTCCCCGACGATTACCAGGGGGATATCAGACACCCCCGACTTCAGGTAGGCCCTGATCAGCAGGTCCGCGTTGTTCTCCGGCTCCAGGCGGCTGACGTAGAGGAGGTAACGCCCGGCCTGGAGCCCCAGCTTTTCCAGGATTGTGCTGTTCCCCGCTCCTTCCACCCTTGCACCGTAGGGAATAAAACAGGTCTCCTTGCCGTACTTTTCTAGGTAGTAATCCCTGATAACCCGGGCATCTGATATCACACGGTTGGGAGTCACCAGGGCCAGCCATTCTCCCACCCTGTAAAAAAGCTTTCCGGGAAGTCCCCACTTCTTTCTCAGCCGCTCAATGCCGTCCACGTTCAGGACTGTCTTCTGCCCCGCAATCCTGGGAATCCAGCAGAGGAAAGCATTGGCGGCATTGCAAATCAACACCGCATCGTAGCCTTTGAAGAGTCCGTGAACAACCGACAGTGAAGTATGGAAAACCGTATCCAAATACTTATTGCTTACCGAGGGCAGGACCACCAGCCTCACTCCCTGGAATTCGGAGAGTTTCCGGTCTATATAACGGGACCTCCCGTAGACGCAGACCTGGTGCCCCCTGGCCGCAAGACGGACGGAAAGCTCCTGGGCAAAGGTCTCAAAACCCCCGTAATTTGCCGGGATGCCCCTGGTGCCCATGATCGCTATGTTCAAGGTCAGTTTCCCTTCAATCATCCCGTCTGAATCATCTCCCGTTCACCGCCGGCTGCCTCATCCGGCTCCCGGCACTGCCTCTCCCCCCAGCCATGCCCTTCCCCGGGAGCATGGCTCTTTTGTACGGCATAGGGGACCGATATGAAAAAGAGCAGCAGGGTCAACACCTCTGAATCCCCAAAATTGAACTCCAGGAGCCCCATTAAATGAAAAGCGGTCAGGATTGAGATGCCGGCCGAGGCCTGGATTGCGACGAATTTATCACCCCTGTTGAAGTGACGGATCCTGAAAAAATCCCAGAACATTTTCAGCCACATGGCTATCCAGGCGATAAGGGCGGGAATACCGGAAGTGGCGGCGGTCTGGATCAGGTTATTATGAGAGTGCTGGTAGGCCCAGGCCGGAAGGTCCGTCTCCTTTCTGTGCCTGAAGCTTTCTTCGGCTACCGAAGAATATCCCGCCCCTGTAAGAGGATGCTCCAGGGCCACCAGTATTCCGGACCTCCAGATATCCAGCCGCCCCCTGGTAGTGGTATCCTCCAGGTCAAACCCCGAAGCCAGGCGTTCATGAACTGAAACCGGCATCATGAAGGCTGAAAGCAGCATTACCGCAGCCAGCAGGGCTGTCCACTTCAATTTCAGGTTCAGGACAGCCAGAACAACCAGGCCGCCCAGGACTCCCCCCCATGCCGACCTGGTGTATGTAAGCACAACTGTTCCGGCCATCACCGCGGAAAAAAGCATCCAGCCAAGGCCCTGGAGCCTGCGCTTACTTTCGCCGCTTTTCAGGTGATGGATACCATAGGCGGCACTGGCGATCAGGACCATCATCAGCTGCCCTGAAAAGGTCATCCAGTGACTCATGAAACCGTCAATCCTCTGGAGCAGGTCGACCCCGTCAGAGAGACCATACTGCATTAAACCCCATAGCATGCTGACTCCCGCAACGCCGAAAATCCAAAGCAGGGCATTTTTACTCTGTCCCCTGGTCATGTAGGTCACCAGGAGAAAGGGAATTATGAACTTTATCAGGCTCTTTAAATGCCTGAGGTCGAGGAGCGGCTCTGCAGAGAATAATGCCGACACTGCTGTCAGCAGAAAAAAGAGGAGAAAATACCATTTAAAAGCAGGAAACCTGGCTACCACCCTCCGTTTGGCCACGCAGTCGGCGAACCAGGCAATCAGGCCCAAACCCAGAAAAATGCCTGAAGCCGCCACTGACACCAGGGAGGCGATTACCGAGGCGATTATCAACGGAGAAACCAGGAACTCCGGTTTTGATAAGATGTCCCGCTCACGGTTCCCCGCACCGTTAAACCCTGAATTTTTTCCTGCTGGATTGTTCACAGGCTCCGCCAAACTCCAGATAACAGTCGAGTCCAGGCCGGATCATCCCCTGCATCCAGTGCGGCGCAGCATGGCAGGGGAAAGACCAGTCATCCCTTTCTATAATAATCAAGGATCAGATCAACAACATGCCGGGCGTTTTCCTTCGGCATTCCCGGGTAGACCGGCAGGCAAAGGACCTGTTCGCTCACCCTTTCAGCCACCGGAAAGGAGCCTTTTTCAAAACCAAGATGCTCATAGGCCTTCATCAGGTGCAGGGGCGTGGGGCAAACCACCCTGGTGTCCACACCTTGATCCTTCAACTTCGCGGCAAGCTCGTCCCTGTCCCTGGTTAAAAAAGCAACGATATGCCAGGCATGCTCATACCCGGGAGGGACCTTCTGAAACTTTATCTCCTCAATGCCGCTTAGCCCTTCCCTGTATATCCCGGCCAGCTCGCTTCGCCACTGGTTCCATTCATCAAGATGCCTGAGCTTCAAGCTGAGAACCGCGGCCTGGAGAGTATCCATTCGTGAATTGAAGCCTTCGATGATATGCACATAAGGCCCGGTCTGTCCATGGTTCCTCAACAGCCGGAACCGTTCAGCAATCTCAGGGGAATTACAGGTCAAGGCTCCGGCATCCCCGAAAGCGCTCAGGTTCTTGGACGGATAAAAACTGAAGGCCCCGGCGCTGCCCATGGAACCGGCCCGGCGCCCCTGGATGGAAGCCCCGTGAGCCTGGCAGGCATCCTCAATCATGCTCAGATTGAATTCACTGGATATTCTCTGCAAAGCCGGCATATCTGAAGCAAGCCCGAAAATGTGAACCGGGACAATCGCCCTGGTAGACGTATTTATTCTTTCCCTGACACTCTCAGGATCCAGGGTGAAGGTCTCAGGGTCAATATCAGCCAGGACCAGTCTTCCAGTCTGGCTCACCGCCTCCGCGGTGGCGATAAAAGTAAAAGGAGAGGTGATCACTTCATCCTCCGGGCCGACACCCACTGCCGCCAGGGCAATCCTGAGGGCATCAGTCCCGCTGTTGACCGCGACGCAGTAACCGGCACCGCAATACCGGGCCCAGGCTTCCTCAAAATCAGTTATCCTGGACCCTCCGATGAACTGGTTGCCCTCTACCAATTTCTTCAATTCCTCCTGGAAACCTGCTGCTACCTGTCCTGTCTGGAAACTCAAATCTAGATATGGTACGTTCACTCCGGGCTCTCCTGTTTCGGCAAGATAACTAATCCCTGGTGTTTCAACGGGCTCTTCTGAAAGAATCAACCGTCCTTCGCAAGCCTTCTTCAAAATCGATGTAAGACCTGAATCCTATCAACTCTTCGGCATCTGAAACCCGCGCTTCAGAATCCTTTATATCCCCTGGACGGGCGGCCTGGTAGTCCGGTTCAAAATCAGTACCAAGAATCCCGTTCAGGATTTCAACTATCTCGTTAAGTGTCCTGCTCCTGCCGGTGCCGATATTAACGCAAATCCCATGCCCGGCAGACCGGGCTGCCGCCAGGTTTGCTGAGACCACGTTTTCCACATAGATGAAATCGCGGCTCTGTTCACCATTACCATAAATGACAGGAGGCTTGCCGTCGAGCATCCGGGTTACAAAGCGGGGTATCACCGCGGCGTAATCAGAAGAGGGATCCTGCCGCGGCCCGAACACATTAAAGAACCTCAGGGCGGTGGAAGAAAACCCGTAAACCTTTGCAAAAACAGATGAATACAATTCATCCGCCAGCTTGGAAACCGCATAAGCGGACATTGGCCTCGGTGGTTCAGCTTCAGATAAAGGGAGGTTCTCAGAATCCCCGTAAACGGCACAGGAGGAGGCAAACACCACGGTTTTAACCGCCGCTTTTCTGGCTGCCTGGAAAACGGAGAGCGTACCCTCGACATTCACGCTGTTCACTTCAACCGGATAATCAACTGAATACTGTACAGAGGGAATAGCGGCCAGGTGATAAACCGCCTCGCACTTCAGCGCAAGGTCCGCACACAGTTCCTGGTTACGGACATCACCGTCCACCAGTTCCAGCTTCCCTTCAAATCGCTCCTGTAACCCCCGGATGTTCTCAATTCTGCCTGAGGAAAAATTGTCGAGGATTATTATCTTGCGGCCATTCTCGAGCAGGCCTTCAGCCAGGTGTGATCCAATAAAACCGGCTCCTCCCGTTACCAAATCAAATTCTCTGTTCAACAAGACCTCCCTCCGGCCCGTCGCCGAATCGTCCGCGGCTCCTCCGGACAGGCTGTTTCCGCGCATCGATAAAGGCTGATTCGGGCTTATCCAATCTTTTTCTTTAGGCAATTCGGCTGAAGCGGCGGTCAGAACACCCTTCCCGTCAGTGTTATCTTCCGTCGGCCGAATCCCGCCAACAGGGCCAGCGGGAAATGCCGGGCACCGCCTTCAGAATTAGCACTAAATCATATCAAATGATAGTATCATCGTGCCGTGAAACCGAGAAGATGCCTTGAATATATAAACGAAAGACTCTACTGCGAGGGAGTTCCCATCTCTGCAGTGGCGGAAGAATTCGGGACACCCTGCTACCTCTACAGCAGGAGTGCCCTCTGCCGCAACCTGGATACCCTTCTCGAAGCGTTTCCTCCCGAGTGGGCCGATATCTGCTACGCGGTAAAAGCCAATTCGAACCTTTCCATCCTGGAACTGCTGGCCTCCCGGGGGCTGGGATTCGACATTGTTTCAGCCGGGGAGCTCTTTCGGCTTCGAAGGATAGGGGTGCCTGGATCCAGGATAATCTTCAGCGGTGCAGGGAAAACGATCGAAGAGATTGACTGGGCGATTAAGGCCAGGGTCTTCAGCCTCGGGGTGGAGTCCCTTGAAGAACTCAAGATGATTGCGGCCAGGGCCGGGGCCCTGCGCTGTGCTGTCGTGGTTTCTCTCCGGCTGAACCTGGATATTGAGGCTGAAACCCACCCCGGTATCTCAACCGGGACCAAAAAGCATAAATTCGGACTTGACAGCGACTTCATTCCGGACGCCGCCCGGATCATTAAGGATAATCCCCTGCTCAGGCTCAAGGGAATAGGCTCCCATATCGGATCGCAGATCATGGACCCAGGCCCATATATCAAGGCGTTCGATGGGCTCCGGGATCTTGCTTCCAACCTGGATGGACAAGGTTTCAGTATTGAATTCCTTGATATTGGAGGAGGATTCGGCATACCTTATGATGACCAGGCAGAGCCTTTTCAGCTGAACGACCTGGCTGTCCATCTTGCCGGGAACAGGGGGCCCTACAGGATAGTACTCGAACCGGGCCGTTTCATTGTCGGCCCCGCCGGAGCCCTCCTGAGCCGGGTGACCCTGACCAAGACAACAGGCGGACGCAGGTTTATGGTCCTTGATGCCGGGATGAACGATTTGATGCGTCCTGCCCTCTACCAGGCCAGGCACCAGTTGCTGCCTGAAATCCGGAATTCCCGCGAGATGCTGATCACTGATGTGGTCGGGCCGATCTGTGAAACCACGGACAGGTTCGCTGAACACATTGAAATGCCGGCCCTTGCTGACGGGGAACTGGTGGCATTGCTGGAAGCGGGAGCCTATGGCTCCGTGCTATCCTCCAATTACAATTCCAGGCCCCGTCCCGCGGAAGTCCTGGTCAGCGGAAAGGAAATGAAGCTCATCAGGAAAAGAGAAAGCATGGAGAGCCTGCTTGAAGGTGAACTCCTCTGACACATCTCAAGCGGATGACGTCCGCGGAACGCGCATTTCTCCGCTCCGCCGGCATCCCTGAACATCCAGCTGCCCCTGAAGCCGATGCTCTGTTGAGGGCAACTCCCTGAGATTGCCTCCGGCAGGAATCCGGGGGTAGGATAACCCCGGGGGATCCTGCCGGAAGCAGGGAGACAAACATCTACTCAGGTATCGGGACTACGGGCATGGAGAGAAACTGCCCCGCTTCCTGCCCCATTTCCAGGGCCGTGGCCACCACTTCGCCGCCGAACACCTCGAATTTGATCGTCCCCAGGAAATCCTGGCGGTTGAGGGTAGGGAAGTACTCATCAATAAACATTGACATGTGGGCCCTCGGACCAAAAGCGTAGATGTATTTGGGGTTTATGGGCTGGCCGGAACCGTCATTCCCCAGGTCGACAAGTTCGCCGTCTTCGTAAAGGGTCAGCTTGAGGGTGACCGGGCTGAATTCCGTATTATGAATGGCTATCCCGGTATCCATGCTCTGAATCGGGACTGTAAACCCGGTCAGCGGGGTACTGATGCCGACACCCGCGGTCCCGATGCCGGGAAAGGCAAACTTGATCACTCCCCCAATCGTGGATTCGCCGGTTTCCAGGGAAAGATCCACTGATCCAACCTGTACATCCCCCGCACCATCGGTCCTGATAACAACCGTCTCGTAGGGGGAAAGGCTGAAAGAGGGAGTGGCTTCTCCGGATTCCGAAAAACCAACACCCAGGTCACCGGTTTTGTCACTGAGGACAGAGTCGATTCCAACTTCAGTGATCTGTCCATTCAGATCCCTGAATTCTACCACCCCTTCAACAACAAATTCGCCGGAAGGATTGGTGAGCACCAAATCGGAGGTCAGGCCTCCGCCTGCTCCGAAGTGGGCAAAATAGACGTGCTCGGTAATTCCCACATCCACAGCCTGCAACATGTCATAGGGCTGGGACTGGTTGGCCTGGTTATAATCCACCAGGATCAGGGCCCTCATGTTCGCCCAGTTCTTCACATCACCGGGCTCATTCATCTTGATCTTGTAGGATCTGGAATCGCCGTCAGCAACAGAGGTCATTATCCGGGTGTAGCCGAATTTGTGCACGTACCTCTCCGTGGCCTGGTCATAGACCTGGCCATCCTTCAGCTCTTCGGATGGCTCGCTGTCATCATCTTCATCAAGGATCACCTCGTAGAGGATCACCTGGACATAGGCCAGCTGGGCTCCGCTGATTTCGATTCCGCTCCGGTTGGTAAAGACGACATCAAACACCAGCTCGTCCCTGGTCCTTTTGGCAACCGCCTCCAGGTCCGCCCTGGGAGCCCTGGCCTGTGAGGCAAGGATCATGCTGCGGTAATCAGTAACGTAGTTGACCTCGTCAGGATCACCTCCTATGATCTGCTGGCCGCTGTCCACCATGCCGAAAGGGGGATCGTAGCTCTCTTCTAACAGGTTGACTGCATGGGCGAATCTCGAACCCCTGATCGTGGCGGGGCTGTAGGCATCGTTCCAGTCATATTCAAGGAAGATGACATTCTGGTCCGCAAATTCCTCCCGCAGCTGTTCTATGGCATCTCCGGACTGAAAAGTCGCGCTCGGGTCTCCGTCAATGTCATCAGTATCATTATAGTTCCGGAACACCTCGAACACTACGAGGCGCTCTTCCCCGCTGGTTTCGGCCAGGGACGTCGCCAGGAAACACGCGCTCAACAAGAGCGGCACCAGAAACAATAAAGCTCTATTTCGCTTCTCCGACATTAATATTCCTTTCCATGTAAAACAAAAAAACCGGCCCCATCCAGGTGAAGGTACATTACGAGACGCCGTGATAATAATCAGATGAAGATGTCTATTCCAAGTTTCATCCGGAATCAAAAATCATGCTCTCAGCCTGGTTCAACTGCCCCGGGGGTACTCCTCCCCGATCCGGGAGGAATTGCTGCGGCATTAAAAATGGATTGCAGCAGCAAAACAGAAATCTCAAGGAACGATAGTACCAGAACTCCCCGGTCCGGTGCCAACCGCCGGGGAGTTCTATCTGGTTTTCCTGCAAAACTTAAGGGGTTTCTCAAAACCCTGCACCGGGAATCCGGAAGGGCACCTCTTCCCGGCGGCCGACATTCTCAATCGCGCCCCGCTTGCCGCCGCCGCAAAGTCTTCGTTTCTAGGGAAAGAAGGGGAACATCTGCTTAAGTGTTTCCAGGTCAGGCTGTACCCCGTACTCTGATACCTGGAAGGCCTCCACGGCCTTGACCTCGGCAGCCCTTTCCGCCCCGTAAAGCTCAACCAGCTTATCCCGGTATTCCTCCACCGGCCCGTTCATGAAGGGGCCCCACCATTCAGCAAGCCAGGCTTTCCTGTCCGCGGGATCTTCCGGAACCTGGTCCAGCATGTTCATGTTGTAGGGGATCCATTCGTACATCTGGGAAACATGGCAGTCCCACATGTCGAGCTTCCTGTCGATGAGGTCCGTGGTGTCCACAACGATATCCGGTTTAAACGGATTGGGTATGGTAAAGCGATCGTACATGTACATGAACACGGGATTTTTCCTGAGGTGAGGAACTGAAGGGACAATGTTCGGTACAGTCACCATGTAGGCGGCGTCCCGGACCAGCAAAGCGGCATTGCGGTGATCCGGATGATAGTCATTGGTCCGGTGGGACACAACGATGTCAGCTTCAAATTCGCGAATCTGGGCGATCACCTTGTTGCGGTTCTCAAGGGTGGGCATCAGCTTGCCGTCATCAATGTCCATAACGATATATTCGACGCCGCTGACCGCGGATGAGCACCTGGTCTCCTGGTAACGGCGCCAGGCCAGTGGGCCCCCGCCTTCGGAGAAATGACCGGCATTTCCGTTGGTCATGGAGACCATGCGCACCTTGTGCCCGGCATCAACAAATTTCATCATCGTCGCGCCCACGGCTTCAGGATCATCCGGATGCGCACCAATGACAATAATTCTCAGTTTGTCGCTGTCTGCAAGTACCATTATTGAAGAAATCAGGAATATTGTTAAAAAGAGAAAAATTGTGAATTTTTTGGATTTTATCATAATCAGATAAACTACCAGAATCATGCTTTCAGGTCTACAGTATATTCACCTGAATCAGGATCAGGGTAAAATGACCGACAAGAGAATCATCTTTCATGTGGACATGGACGCCTTTTATACCTCCATCGAACAGCGGGACAATCCTGCCCTGAGAGGCCGCCCGGTAATCGTAGGGTCTGACCCGATACAGGGCCGGGGGAGAGGGGTAGTGGCCGCCTGCTCCTATGAAGCAAGAAAATTCGGAGTCCATTCAGCCCAGCCGATCAGCCAGGCCTGGCGCTGCTGCCCTAAAGCTGCTTTCCTGCGGCCCGCAATGGCGAAGTACCGGGAAAACAGCCTCCGCATCCATGCCATATTTCATGATGTTTCACCAATAGTGGAGCCCCTCAGCATTGATGAAGCCTTCCTGGAGATGTCGGGAGAAGTTTCTGACTTTGAGGATGCCGTCAGGGCAGCCTGCGCACTCAAGCGACGCATCAATGAGGAAGAGGGGCTTACGGCATCAGTCGGCATTGCACCCAACAAATTTCTGGCCAAAATAGCATCCGATATGCGCAAGCCTAATGGTGTTTATGCTGTCCGGCCTGAAAAAATCAGGGCCTTCCTTGATCCATTACCGATTGGGAGGCTTTGGGGGGTCGGCCCGAAAACAGAAATGCTCCTTAAAAATCTGGGTATCGAGAAAGTCAGCCAGTTGGGGGAATCCCGGGGGCAGGAAATCCTGAAAAAATTCGGCAGGCACGGAGAACACCTTGCCCGGCTGGCCCTGGGAATAGATGACCGGCCCCTGGTGATGCACCGCGACCCTAAATCGATCGGCCATGAGCATACATTTCATGCTGATACCAGGGAGAAAGAGGCCCTGCTGGACACCCTTCATCTTCTGGGGGAAAAGGTGGCCCGGAGACTGAAAAAACATGGAGTGGCAGGCAAAACGGTATGCGTAAAACTCCGCTACCAGGATTTCACGACGATCACCCGCCAGTCTCGAAGCAGGATTCCCCTGGATTCAGCTGATGAAATAGGCCGGCTCTCAAGGAATCTTTTCCTTGCCAATTGGGACGTCAACCGAAAAATAAGGCTGATCGGGGTCTCGGTCTCCTCCCTGGCGGGAAAGGATTCCGATAGCGGCCTGCCCCTCTTTCCCCGCCCTGATCCCGGGGACCTGGTCTTCTGAACAGGGTCCGGAGTCGACTGCGCCTGATCATCCCGGGTTGAGAATCCGGGCAAATCCCAGGATATTCCCTGGGACAGGTGGCGGGTGCGGCACAACTCAATGCGCTGTCCCTGCCCCCTGTCTCAGGAATCCTGCGTTCCCGCGAGGGAACTGCCGACACAGGCTGTTCCACCGAAATGGAGCTACTCCAGCTTCCAGCCTTCCCGGTAGGTCCTTCCCAGGAACTTTTCCGCTTCCGGAGCATTGGGGATCTTCATCTTCACTGGATCCCACTCCAGGCGTTTCCCGCTCTTGAAAGCCACATTGCCAAGATGATTGGCTTCAGTCAGGGGCCCTGAATACCCAAAATGGCAGGTTGTCGGGGAGCCGGTCTTACAAGCCTGAATCCACTCCTCATAGTGCCCGGGTGAACTGGGGATAGTGGGAGCAGGCGGCGTAAAGTCAGCAAATTTCTCCTCCGGCAGCAGCACGTATTTGCGATAGTCTGCCAGGAGCATTCCATCATCGCCGATGAAGAGGCAGGCGCTGTCCCACTGCGGAATCTTGCCTTCACTGAAAATTTTCGGCTTCATGGCGCCCTGGTACCAGGTAATCTCAAGAGGAGGCATACTGCCCCTGGCTCCGTACTCATACCGGGCACTCATGGATGCCGGGGCCAGCTCAGGATGGGGCTCCGGCCCGTCGGCCTCAATTACCCTGGGGGCATCAAGGTTGAGAGCCCAGAAGGGAAGGTCTATCCAGTGGCTTCCCAGGTCCGACATGGTCCCGCTTCCAAAATCCCACCACCGGTACCACTTGGGACCAGGCCAGTAGACTTCATTGAACGGGCGATACGGGGCCGGTCCGAGAAAAAGGTCCCAGTCCACACCCTCGGGAACCGGGTGCTCTTCCGTGGGGCGCTCCCGAACCGAAACAATGTCCTTGTTGGCTTCGGCATCAGCCTCACTCTGGCGGCCCCAGGCCCGTGAAACCCAGACATGGGTTTCACGCACCGGGCCTATCGCACCGCCCTGGACCAGTTCCACCACTCTCCGGTAATTGTCAGTGGAATGGATCTGGGTGCCCATCTGGGTGGCAACACCCGCTTTTGCCGCGGCCTCCGTAATGATCCTGGTCTCAAGGACATTGTGTGTCAGGGGCTTCTCGCAATAGACATGCTTGCCCATCTTCAGGGCCGGTAAAGTGGCAAAGGAATGGGTATGCTCCGCGGTGCTCACCACCACGGCGTCCATGTCCTTCACTTCATCGTAGAGCCTCCGGAAATCCTTGAAGTGCTTTGCCCCGGGGGCGGTCTCCTTAGCCGCTTCCAGGGCGGCGGAATTGACGTCACAGAGGGCAATGATATTTTCCGAGGAGACTCCCCTCATGTTGCTCCTCCCCCTGCCGCCGGCCCCGATAATGACAATATTCAGCTTGTCATTGGGGGATCGGGTGCTGATAATTGCGGGGAATCCATGCATGGTCGCAGTGGAGGCGGCAGCAACTACCGTTGATTGAAGAAATTTACGCCTGGAACAAGAGAACAGCTTTGATTTACTTTCTTTAGACATGGGAATATCGTATTTTAAGAAGAGTCTCCGGTCAAGAAGAGACTGGATGAACTGGTTGTGTGGGAAGCTT
>CAZOGT010000026.1:0-1022 GCA_964579015.1 uncultured Acidobacteriota bacterium
CTTCATGATATAGCCTGTTTTTGTGTCATCAGGGATAATTGAATCGAGTTCAGGGCACATCCGAAGGGTGTTGTCGGTCGAACTGACCAACGGAGGGTCTTCCATGTTATTTCCCGGCAGAAAGCTCAGCAGGGTCTTCACCCCGTTAAGCGCATCTTTTTCATCCTCACAGGCAAAGTGGGCATTGCCGCTCTTGGTGTTGTGAACCAGGGCCCCGCCCAGTTCCTCGTGGGAGGTTTCCTCTCCTGTTACGGTGCGGATTACAGCCGGCCCGGTGATGTACATGTGACTGGTCTGCTTGACCATGAAAACCCAATCGGTCATGGCGGGAGAATAGACAGCTCCCCCGGCGCAGGGCCCCATGATTACAGATATCTGGGGAATAACCCCGGACAGGCGCGCGTTTCTGAAAAAGATGTCCCCGAATCCCGAGAGAGCGTCGATTCCCTCCTGGATTCTTGCTCCCCCGGAATCATTAAAACCAATAACCGGAAGACCGGCCTGGCCGGCCATGTCCATGATTTTGCAGATTTTCCTGGCATGCATTTCTCCCAGGGAGCCGCCCTGGATGGTGAAATCCTGAAAATAGGCGAATACCGGCCTCCCGTCGACAAGGCCATGTCCGGTGATAACCCCGTCTCCCGGGATCACCTTGTCTGCCAGGCCGAAATCAGAACTCCGGTGTTCAACAAACAGGTCTATTTCGTGAAACGAGCCCTCATCAAAAAAAAGGTCTATCCTTTCACGGGCGGTCAGCTTGCCTTTTTCGTGCTGCTTCATTGCCTGTTGTGATCCGCCTGTGTCCAGGATTCGGGTTTGCCGGTCTATCAGTTCGGCAATCTTTTCTTTTGACTCCTCCATAGATCCTCCAAAACAAGAATTACTCGATCCGCCGGATTAACAAAACAATCCATAAATGCAAATTACCATTTTACCCATATTTCCAGACAATCAAGTGGAATTCTGAATAAACCGGAAATTATCCTTCAAAGGACGGCAGTTGAGGGCTGGACCGGATGCCT
>CAZOGT010000026.1:1032-15588 GCA_964579015.1 uncultured Acidobacteriota bacterium
GAATTTACGGGTGGTCAGAGCCCTGATCCCCATCGGCCCGTAGGCGTGCAGCTTCGAGGTGGATATCCCGATTTCAGCGCCCAGGCCGAATTCCCCCCCGTCAGAGAACCTGCTGGAGGCGTTGACCATTACCACTGATGAATTAACCATTCGTATGAACCGGGAAGCATTGTTCAAGTCATTGGTAACAATTATTTCAGTGTGGTCTGAACCATATTTCTGAAGATGTGCCACCGCCTCTTCCAGGTCCTCGACGATTTTTACAGCAAGGGTCAGGGACAGGTACTCGGCCCCCCAGTCTGTTTCCTCAGCGGGAACAGCTCCCGGAAGCCCGGCACAGGTCAGGGGGCATCCGCGGATTTCGACTCCCCTCTCCAGCATCGCACCGCCGAGGACTGGGAGCAGGATCTCCGCAGCTTTCCGATGGATCAGGAGCGTCTCCAGGGCATTGCAGACCCCGGGGCGGCTGGTCTTGCCGTCGATCAGGATTCTCCTGGCCATTTCCGGATCAGCTGATTCGTCGGCAAACATGTGGCAGACCCCCTTGTAGTGCATGATTACTGGGATCCTGCTGTGTTCAGCGACGTAGCGGATCAGGCCCTCCCCGCCCCGCGGAATGACCAGGTCAATGTACTCATCCATTGCCAGGAGATGGGCAATGGCCTCCCTTTCGTTGGTGGGGAGAAGGCTGACCGCACTGGAGGGGAGTCCTTCTGAAGCAAGGGCTTCGCCGAGAGACCGGGCAATGGCCTGGTTGGAGTTAAAGGCCTCAGATCCCCCTCTCAGGATCACGGCATTGCCAGCTTTAAGGCAAAGGGCGGCGGCATCCGAGGTCACATTGGGGCGAGCTTCGTAAATCATGGCTATGACTCCCAGCGGAATACGCATTCTCCCGACGTTTATGCCGCTGGGCCTGGTGACCATCCCGCTTATCTCCCCAACCGGATCCGGGAGAGCTTCGATTTCCCGGACTGCTGAGGCCATCTGTGAAAGACGGTTGTGGTCAAGTGACAACCGGTCGAGCATGGCGTCGGGCAGGCCCTTTTCCCTGCCTGCCGAGAGATCAAGGCTGTTTGCCGCAAGAATTTTTTCTTCGTCCTCCATCAGATGATCAGCTATGGTGCCGAGAGCCCGGTCCTTCCGGCTGGTGGGGAGGCCGCCCATGACGAGGGAAGCAGCCTTGCATTCCTTCGCCATTGTTTCAATTTTCTGGAAAGTATCGGTCATTACAATCTCCTCTGGGGAATGAGTGCCAAAGCGGCAGGGAAAACCCTAATCATACCAGCACCATTTCATCACGGTGGACCACGGCCCCTCCGTTGTTTCCGGGAAGGACCTCCTTAACCTGTCTGCTGCTCAGCCCGATAATGCTTTCCAGGTCTCTGCTGTCATAACGGACCAGTCCCCGGGCGATCCTTCTGCCCTGGGAATTCCTGATGTCAATCGCATCGCCGCTGATGAAATCGCCGGAAATCCCGGTTATGCCTGAAGGGAGCAGGGATGCCCCTTCCTTGCACAGCACCTCGGCCGCTCCGCTATCCACCGTAATGCAGCCGCAGCTCCTGAGCACGTGGAGCATCCAGTGCCTTTTGGCGCTGATTCTTTCAGTTCTGCCGTAAAAAATTGTTCCGGCCAGGCGGTCTCTCAAGAGGTTTTCAAAACACTCAAACCTGGTGCCGTTCAGGAGTATGGTGTCTATACCGGCACTGGCCGCCTTCTCCGCCGCCTGAATCTTGGTGAGCATGCCCCCGGTCCCGACCCGGCTTCCGGCGCCTCCGGCCAGGGCAAAAATTTCCTCGTCAATGTCATGTACTTCGGGAATGAATTTTGCCGCATTGAATCTTCTGGGGTCATGGCTGTATAAACCGTCAATATCAGAACAGATTATCAGCAGGTCCGCTTCTGACATCACTGCGGCATAGGCAGCCAGGTTATCGTTATCCCCAACTTTCAGCTCCTCCACCGCAGTCGTGTCATTTTCATTAATGATCGGAAGCACTCCAAGTTTCAGGAGCTCGGTCAGGGTGTTCCTGGCGTTGACAAGGCGCTTGCGGTCAGCAATCCCGTCATAGGTGAGAAGCAGCTGGGCGCATGGGAAATCAAAGAACCTGGCCCACTGTTCCATGAGCAGGGGCTGGCCGATGGCGGCAAGGGCCTGCCTTTCAGGGATGGTCCTCTGGGTTTTTCCGGCCAGCCTGGGCTGGGTGGAAGTTCCGGCTGCTACCGCCCCTGAAGACACCAGGACTACTTCCCTTCCGTTCTGCCGGCATTTGTTGATGAAAGACGCAATGGTCAGGATATATTTTGTACTGATGCGTCCGGTTCCCGCAGTCATAAGGGTGCTGCCGACTTTAATAACCGCCCTTTTCCAGGGCTTTATGGAAATCAGTTGTTGGTCCATCTGTTCCTCGTATCCAGGCGGAAGCCTGTCGCAGAAGTAAACTAAATATTTGCAGCGAACCAGGCGAGAGCCTTGGAGAGTTTCCGCCGGAAATAATGCGGCATCATCAACCGGCGGTCCGCCGGGTTTCTGAAACAGCACCTGCAGATTATAATAGAGGGAAAGGGAGAATGCTTCAAGATAATTGATCGAGACAACCCGCACTGAATTCAGGACTATGCGCAGGAAGGCGGGGAAACCTGGTTCCTGCCTGCCAGTTGTTCAATGATCTTGAGCGTTGTGTCGATTTCGGCTTCGGTCGTGAACCTTCCAGTTGAAAATCTGACAGCACCTCGAGCCAGCTCCTCGGGAACGCCCATTGCCCTGAGCACGGGAGAGATGGAGTGGACCCCTGAATGGCAGGCCGAGCCGGCGGAGGCGGCAACACGGGCGAACAGCTTTTCCTGGAATTCCCGGCCAAGGCCGCTGAAGCAGACATTAAGCGTGTTTGGCAGCCTGTGCAGAGGATTTCCGGTGATTCTCAGATTGGGAAACAGCCGTGTTAAACCCTCTTCCAGCCTGTCCCTCATGCGGGCAAGATGTGCCTGGTTTTCTCCCAGGCTCCTACCCGCCGCCTCACACGCCTTTCCCAGGCCGGCTATTCCCGGGATGTTTTCAGTTCCCGGGCGCATTCCGTTTTCCTGTCCCCCTCCCTGCAGAATGGGGAATAGTCCAATTCCCTCTTTTACATAGAGAGCGCCTGTTCCTTTGGAGGCATAGATTTTGTGGCCTGCGATTGAGAGCATATCAACCCCAAGCTTTTCAACATCCACTCCGATCTTGCCCGGTGACTGAGCGGCATCAGTATGAAAAGCTATGCCGTTTTCAGCTGCAATCTTCGAGATCTCAGAAAGAGGCTGAATCGTGCCGACTTCATTATTTGCATGCATTATGGTAATGAGAATGGTGCGGTCAGTTACGGATTCGGCCACTGCCCGGGGCGTAACTCTTCCCGTACTGTCCACTGGGAGATAGGTGATGTCAAATCCATTTCGGGAGAGGTTCCCGCACACCTCCGTCACGGCGGGATGCTCTATCTCGCTGGTAATGATGTGGTTTCCCTTTGCCCGGTTGGCCAGGGCAAAACCGGCAACAGCGTAATTATTGGCCTCTGTCCCGCCGCTGGTAAATACGATTTCAGAAGGTCTGCAGTTGATCAGGGAAGCCACCTGCAGCCGGGCTGTGTCCAGGAACTTTTTTGCTTCAATACCGTAAAAATGGGAGCTTGAGGGGTTCCCGAAGTTCTCTTCAAGGCAGGACAGCATGATTTCCCGGACTTCCGGGTCCACAGGAGTGGTAGCATTATAGTCGAGGTAAACAGGCCTCATATTTTGTCCTTATCCATGCTTTTTCGAGTTAATCTGGTGCAGGCAGCAAAGCCGGAATGATCACGGTCCTCTACTGCCTTTTTTTATTATATTCTTTTCAGCCGGCGGGCTTTGATTGATTCCACGGCGGCGGGCGGCGATCGGGGAGGGGGTTCATCCATGTCCCCCATTTCCCTCATATTGAACGGAATTATCAGATAGAATGAGCCTGATCCTGCCATGATGTTATTCTATTGAACAATTATGAAAACCCGGGGAAACATCTCCAGACTTACGACCGGGCCCATCGGCCCAACTCTGGCGAAATTAGCCCTTCCTATGCTTGTCGGAATCCTGGGGATGATGGCGTTCAATGTGATCGACGTCTTTTTCGTAGGCAAGCTGGGCACTGTCCCTCTGGCTGCCATTACCCTGACCTTCCCGGTGGTAATGGTGGTAGGGACGTTTACCCTGGGACTGGGTGTGGGGGCGATGGCGGTGATTTCCCGGGGGATCGGGGCCGGAGACAGGTCCAGAATAGTACACTATTCCACGGATGCCCTGACCCTGGCCGGTGTATGCGTGGTGCTTCTGACCGGACTTGGCCTCCTGACGATTGATCCTCTTTTCACCCTGCTCGGAGCTTCTGAATCAATGCTGCCCTACGTACGGCAGTACATGATCATCTGGTATCCGGGCATGATCTTCTACATTGTACCTATCGTCGGCAGCAACATCATCAGGGCCACCGGGGACACGGTTACTCCCAGCGTGGTAATGCTGCTCGGGGTGATTATCAATGCGGTTCTTGACCCTATCCTGATCTTCGGATGGGGCCCTGTCCCGGGGATGGGCATGAGCGGGGCCGCTACGGCAACCGTAATTGCCCGGGGGCTGACGCTGATTGTGACAATCTGGGTCCTGCATTTCCGGGAGCATCTGCTGACTTCACCATGGCCCGGCCCGGCCAACCTGCTCAGGTCCTGGAAGACCATCCTGGAAGTCGGCCTTCCTGTAGCGGTATCCAATGCCGTTATCCCGGTGGCACTGGGAATTGTGACCAGGCTGGTAACCGAGTTCGGGGAAGAGGCTGTTGCCGGATTCGGAATTGCCTCCAGGGTTGAGGGTTTCGGCCTGGCAGTGGTATTTGCCCTTTCCACGGGCATCAGCCCCTTTGTCGGACAGAACTTCGGCGCCGGGAGGATTGACCGGATTGCGGAGGGCATATCTTTGGCCAGGATTTTTTCCCTGGCATGGGGGTTTTTTCTGGCCCTGCTTTTCTGGATTTTCGCCCGGCCGGTTGCGACATGGTTCAACAGCGATCCCCTGGTGGTGGAGTCAGCTGTTCTATACCTCTGGATAGTGCCTTTCAGCCTTGGACTGCGCAGCATACACCAGATCATCTGGACCTCGCTCAATGTCCTGGGAAGGCCCTGGGATTCCCTTGTCCTTGAGTTCGTGATGGCGTTTGCCCTCTGGATTCCCCTGGCCTGGGCAGGTGGCGAGATTGCCGGGACTGCAGGCCTCTACTGGGGCCTGACCCTGGCGAACATCATCGGCGGAATTATCGCCTATATCTGGGTAGACCGGGTCCTTGAACAGGAAAAAACAAAGGCGTCACAACCCTCCGCCTAGGCTCCCCGCAGCGCACGTCTTCCCTGGCAAGGCGGCCCCCGATCCGCTGGATCAAGCCTGCTTGTCTCTTCGAATGACGCCACTGTCCGGCCTTGTGGAAAGGTATATCCTCGACTATACTGATTCAGGTTCAGCCTTCGCGGCTGTGTGAGACGGAAATTCCGGGCAGGTGGCGAATAAGGCTGGGTTTTTCAATGTTTGGCGGATTTTCCGGTGCAGGGTAAAGGATTAGGGGATGAAAATTTTCAATTGTAAAAATCGTGCTTTAAGCCTGTTGCTGGCTGGAACCATGCTGCTGGGAGTATTCAGCCTGCAGCCTGATGTTTTGGGCCGATCTGTCAGTGATGATTACCGCAAATCCGAGTACAGGATTCCGATGCGAGACGGGGTCGAACTCTTCACAGCAGTCTACCTTCCCAAGAAAGAGGGTCCTTTCCCGATCCTGATGAAAAGGACCCCTTACAGTGTCCGTCCCTACGGCGAAGACCGGTTTCCTACAATTCTGGGGCCGAGCTCCCTTTTTACTGATGACGGGTATATTTTTGTCTACCAGGATGTCAGGGGAAGCTACATGTCCGGCGGAGATTTTGTGAATATGCGGCCTCACCGGAGCAGCGG
This sequence comes from uncultured Acidobacteriota bacterium, assembly GCA_964579015.1. Lineage (GTDB taxonomy): Bacteria > Acidobacteriota > UBA6911 > RPQK01 > JAPXNP01. The sequence goes on from CAZOGT010000026.1 coordinate 7,033, forward strand.
CAAAGAAGGCAGCGTGGTGGATGAAAGTACTGATACCTGGGACACTATTGAATGGCTGCTGGCCAATATTTCCGGGCACAACGGAAAAGTTGGCATGTGGGGGATATCCTATCCGGGGTTCTATGCTGCCGCCGGGATGATAAACGCCCACCCTGCCTTGAGCGCGGTTTCCCCCCAGGCCCCGATAGCGGACTGGTTTTTTGATGATTTCCACCATCACGGGGCCTTTTTCCTGCCTCATGGATTCAATTTCCTGGCCTCCTTCGGGCAGCCCCGGCCTGAACCTACCACCCAGAGAGCTCCGTCCTTCGATCATGGGACCCCGGACGGGTATGAATTTTTCCTCCGCCTCGGCTCCCTGTCCAATGTCAATGATCTCCACTTCCAGGACAAAATCGCATTCTGGAACAAGATGGCGGAGCATCCTGATTATGATGAATTCTGGCAGTCCCGGAATATTCTTCCTCACCTCAGGAATCTTCCCGAAGCGGTCCTGACCGTGGGCGGCTGGTTCGATGCCGAGGATTTGTACGGTCCGCTGAATATCTACAAAACCGCTGAACGGAACAAGGAAGGAGGATATAACGGACTCGTGATGGGGCCCTGGAGTCACGGGCAATGGGCAAGGGGAAATGGCGACCGCCTCGGGAATATTTATTTTGATTCCGACACGTCGGAGTTTTACCGGGAGCAGATTGAATTCCCGTTTTTCAGCCATTATCTTAAAGGCATGCAGAACCCGGGCCTCCCGGAGGCGTGGATGTTCGAAACCGGGTCCAATGCATGGCGGAGATTTGACCAGTGGCCTCCCGCGGGGGAGAGGGTATCACTTTACCTGGCCGGAGAATCCTCTCTGGAATATGCCCCCCCCTGCGAAGATGGCCCGGCCTGGGAGGAGTATATTAGTGATCCTGCGAAACCTGTCCCGTTTACTGAAACAATAGACACGGGCATGACCAGGGAATACATGACGGATGACCAGCGTTTTGCGTCCCGCCGCCCCGATGTCCTCTCTTTTGCCACTGAGCCGCTGGAGCATGACGTAACCCTGGCCGGCCCCATCATGGCGGACCTCTGGGTCTCCACTTCAGGGACCGCCTCGGACTGGGTGGTAAAGCTGATTGACGTGTTTCCCGACGACGCCCCTGCCTGGCCCGAGATTGATGAGTCCCGGAGAATGGGGGGTTACCAGATGATGGTGCGGAGCGAGGTGATCAGGGGCCGCTACCGCAACAGCTATGAGAACCCGGAACCATTTGAGCCCGGGGTCCCGACCAGAATCCGGCTGCCTCTTCAAGATGTACTCCACACATTTAAAGCCGGCCACAGGATAATGGTACAAGTCCAAAGCACCTGGTTCCCGCTGGTAGACCGTAATCCCGGGAAATACGTGGATAATATTTTCGAAGCCGGGGACGATGATTTTATCAAAACCACCCAAAGGGTTTACCGGAGCCGCTCCATGCCTTCCCGCCTGGAGGTGAATGTTCTTGAGAGGTAGCCCTGTTCCTCCCGGGTGCACCCCCTGGACAGGGGCAGTCAAACGGTAATCGACATGACAATTGCAGACTACATTTGACAGGAGAAACAATTATGAAGCCTATGGTATTTTTACTGATTTTTGTTCTTGTGCCGGTTCTGGCGGGATGCGGTAACGACAACCCCCCTTCCGCCCGGATTATCCCGCAGGAGTTATCAGTTCATGGTGACGTGAGAACAGATAATTACTACTGGCTCCGGGATCGGGAGGATCCCGAAGTTACCGCCTATCTTGAAGCTGAGAATGAATACGCGGAGCAGGTGATGGCCCATACCGAAGACCTGCAGGAGACCCTGTTTGAAGAAATAAAGGGGCGCATCAAGCCCAATGATGAGTCAGTACCGGTCCTGCTGAACGGCTATCTCTACTACACCCGTTTCGAAGAGGGGCAGGAATACCCGGTCTATTGCCGCAAGAAAGGCTCCCTGGAGGAGGAAGAGGAGGTGATCCTGGATGTAAATGAACTGGCCGGGGATCATGAGTTCTTTTCTGTTACCGGAGTAATTGCCAGCCCTGACAATGAGCTGCTTGCCTACAGTGTGGATACCGTCGGCCGCCGGAAATATGAGCTGCACTTCAAGAATCTCGTAACCGGCGAACAGCTTGGGACAGTCATTGAAGATGTCACAGGCCGGGCTGTCTGGGCAAATGACAATAACACGGTCTTCTATACCAGGAGAGACCCGGATACATTGCGGGCGTTCCAGGTATACAGGCAGCCTCTGGATGGTGAGGCGGAGCTGGTTTTCCAGGAAGATGACGTGATCTTCAGCTGCGGCGTGGGTAAATCCAAGAGCAGGGATTACATAATGATCAGTTCCCACCATACCTTGAGCAACGAGTACCGCTATTTGGATGCGGATGATCCCGGCGGCGAGTTCAGGGTTGTTCAGCCCCGTGAACGGGGGCTGGAGTACCAGGCTGACCAGCTCGGAGATTATTTCTACATCCTTACCAACCTTGAGGCTCAGAATTTTCGCCTGATGAGGGCTCCGGTTAACGCTCCGGGAAAGGAGAACTGGGAGGAGGTAATCCCAAATCGCGATGACGTGCTTCTCCAGGGCTTCGAGCTTTTTAAGGATTACCTGGTTGTTTCTGAGCGGGGCAATGCCCTCACCCGTGTCAGGGTAATTCCCTGGGACGGGGACGGGGAGCATTATGTTGAGTTTCCGGAAGAGGTCTGTGATGCCGGGATCAGCTGGTCGAATCCTGAATTTGATACAGGCCTGGTAAGGCTCAACTATTCAAGCCTGGTAACTCCCCCCACTGTGTATGACTACGACATGTCCTCCCGGGAAAAGATCCTGAGGAAGCAGGATGAGGTGCCGGGCTACAACCGGGAGGCTTATTCCACGCAGCGCCTCTGGGCCCCGGCTGATGACGGAAAGAAGGTCCCGGTTTCCCTGGTCTACAAAACTGATGAACTCAGGAAGGACGGGTTTAATCCCTGCCTGCTTTATGCCTATGGCTCCTATGGCTCCAGTACTGATCCGGGGTTCAGGTCCTCGGTGTTCAGCCTGCTGGACCGTGGATTTGTTTTTGCCATTGCCCATATCCGCGGGGGACAGGAAATGGGGCGACAGTGGTATGAGGACGGCAAGCTTCTGAAAAAGATGAATACCTTTACAGACTTCAATGATGCAGCCCATTACCTGATAGACGAGCAGTTCACCTCCCCGGACAGGCTGTTCGCCATGGGCGGCAGTGCCGGAGGCCTGCTGATGGGAGCGGTCATAAACCTGGAGCCCCAGCTCTACCGGGGCGTTGTTGCCCATGTTCCCTTTGTGGATGTTGTCACTACAATGCTGGACGCCGACATTCCGCTTACGACTTTTGAGTGGGATGAGTGGGGTGACCCGAGGGAGGAAGAGTATTACAGATATATGCTTTCCTATTCCCCTTATGATCAGGTGGAGGAAAAAGAATATCCAAACCTCCTCGTGACGACCAGCCTGCACGACAGCCAGGTGCAGTACTGGGAGCCGGCTAAATGGGTGGCCAGGTTACGCGCCATGAAGACCGACGATAACCGCCTCCTCCTGAAGACCAACCTGGAAGGAGGGCACGGCGGCACAACAGGAAGGTACAAACGGCTGCGGGACACGGCTTATGACTACGCTTTCATGCTGGATCTGCTGGAGGAGTAAGGAGTCCGTTGTTTTTTAACTCTGGAAGAGGACCAGGGTGTTGACCGGGATGTTTGCGTCGTCAATGTCCTCTCCGCTGACAATCACGCCTCCGGGCAGGTAATAATAAGTGGAAGGATAGTTCCATTTTCTTCCGGCAATCCATGATGCGCTGCGGTTCTTCTTCACGTGCCCCCCGTAGACATATCCGGTGAGCACCCTGGTCCCGACCGGAAGCCTGTCCAGAAGCTTCCGGGTGGCGGCGTTGTTGTTCATTTCATATCCGGTCCTGACCATGCCCGCAGGAAGGATGTAAACAGTACTCTTTTCAGCATAACCATCCCCGGCTATGTTTCGGGCCGGCTCCTCTTTTTCTACAAGCGAGAATCCCTCAAAGGCCGACTCCTCTTCTGCCGCTGCCAGTACCACCCGGGTTCCTGAAGGGATCTTTCCCCAGTCGGGGATTTCAGCTCCGGAAAAGGACCTGCCGTCCGGGAAAAGGTACCTGGTATCAGGGCTGTCATACTGATCCCTGGCAATAAACCAGGCTGAATGCTCCTTATCGATAACGAGTTGCTGCCCCTCTGCCTGGGCGAGAGTGGTGCGGACCGGGACCTCCTGCCTGAAGAGGTAGTTATTCAGTTCATGATCAGCGACCCGCAGCCTTCCAGCCTGGACATCCTTGTCGATTTTCGGCTTTGATGTCAGGCCCAGTCTGGCCCTGACATCATCACGGGCGAAAATCATTCCGCAGCGCTTCCTGCCTCGATGCTTGTAGGGATGAAAGCGGTTTGGACTACCATAGGCCACCATGGAGTGGGTTATTACCCGTTCATCAGGGATTTTGTATACGCTTTTCAACTGACGAAGCAACTCTTTGAGCGCCGTGTACTGGGCGGCGGTGATGTCCTTGTTATGATACCCCACAACTTCTATGCCGATGGAGTAGTTGTCAACAGGGCCGTAGCCCTCCCACATGCTCCTGCCGGCGTGGGTCGCGATCTTGGTCTTCTGGATGATCCGGATGACCGCACCCTGCTGGTTGACGAAATAATGGGCTTCCCCTCTTCTCCAGATCTTGTCAAACGAACCGGCCTCCCGGCCTTCGGTAGTGTGAAGGACGATATACCGGGTGTGGGGCCTGACCGCCCGTTTCTGGTTCCTTGGGCTGTAGCGGCTCATGATGTTCAGGGTTGCGGAATGGAGGAGCCGGGCTGTGCCATAAGCGGCAATTCCGGCACAGGTGCATACCCTGGCAATTATTCTTCTGCGGGAAATTTTGTTGTTTTCCATCCTGATCATGCTTCTAAATAAACCATTGTAATGAATTCAAAAGGCTTCTCGGGATTCCAATTTATCAAAAACGACTGTCATCCTCGACTTGAATTCCATGCGCCCGGGACGGGAATCCGGGAGCCTGCTGAATCAAGCGACCGGAATTATTTTAACCCAAGAGATTTCCCGGCACTGAAAATCGGGCCGGCGCTGAATCCAGATGCTTCTATTCGTTTTTGTAAACAACCCCGCCCTTCATGACAAAGGAGACGTTTTCCAGGGCGGAAATATCTTCCAGGGGGTCCGCTTTAACCGCAATTATGCCGGCGAATTTACCCCTGGAAATGGAGACGACCGTCTCATTCCAGCCGAGCAGGTCCGCCGCGTTCACCGCAGCCGCCTGGATGGCCTGCATCGAGGTAAGCCCCCACTCGACCATCTTGACGAACTGCTTCCCGTTCCAGCCGTGGGGGTAGACCCCGGAGTCGGTCCCAAAGGCAACCTTGACCCTGCTGGCGGGCTGGCGGCAGTGAATCGGGGCCAGGTATGTGATATCTTCAGTGTTCAGTATTGATGGTCAATCAAAAGGATATCCAGATGAAAAACAACAGAATTCTTCTGCTCGCAGCAGTTTTCCTGTCCGGTTTGGGCGCTCCTTATTCCGAATCAGCGGATAAACCGGGAAATGAAGTCAGGGATTACCTCAAGGCCCATGAGGGGGTGATTATCGGGGAATTCGTACAGTTGCTTTCAATCCCCAATGTGTCCAGTGACCGGGAAAATGTGCGCCGGAACGCTGTTTTTATCCGGGACATCATGACAGCGAGGGGAATAGATGCCCGTTTGATGGAGACCCCCGGAAATCCCGTGGTCTATGGTGAGCTTACGGTGCCGGGAGCCGTGCGCACCCTGATGTTTTATGCTCACTACGACGGGCAGCCGGTGGATGTTTCCGCCTGGACAGGGACGCACCCCTTCAAGCCCGCCCTCCGTCCCGGGAAGCTCATGCCCGGTACAGACAGCCCCGCCCCTGTCCCTTTCCCCGAAAAGGGAGAGGCCTACGATGAAGACTGGAGAATCTATGCCAGGGGGTCCAGTGATGACCGGGCCCCGGTTATCGGCCTTATGGCGGCCCTTGATGCCCTGCGGAGCAGCGGGAGTCCTCTCAGGAATAATCTGAAATTCATTTTTGAGGGTGAGGAGGAGGAAGGTTCCACCAACCTGGCCTCCTTTCTGGAGGAACAGCGGGAGCTGCTGCAGAGCGATATCCTTTTTATGTGCGATGGCCCGGCCTACTATTCCGGCGACCCTACGCTCTTCTTTGGCGCCAGGGGAATAACGAGCCTTGAAATCACGCTCTACGGCCCCAATGCCAGTGTCCACAGCGGCCACTACGGAAACTGGATCCCCAACCCGGGAATACGCCTGGCCCACCTGCTTGCTTCCATGAGGGATCCTGACGGCAGGGTGAAGATCAGCGGCTGGTACGACACCAGCGAACCCTTGACCGAACTGGAGGTCCGGGCGTTGCGGGAAATACCTTCTTTTGAAGAGGAGGTAATGGAGAACTACGGGTTTATTGAGCCGGAAGGCAACTGGAACAGCCTCAATGAAGCCATACAGCATCCGGGGCTGAACCTGAATGGACTGTCCGGAGGATGGGTGGGTGCACAGCAGCGGACCATTATTCCCCCTTCTGCCTCTGCGGCCCTCGACATCCGGATGGTCAAGGGAAATGACCCGGATGACATGGTGCGGAAAGTGACTGCCCATGTCGAAGAGCAAGGCTATTACGTCACTGCCGACGAGCCCGGCGCTGCAGAGAGGCAAAGGTATCCGCTGATTGCCAGGGTTGAGCGTAAGGAAGGGGGGTACCGGGCTTCCCGGACTTCAATGGACCTGCCGGTCTGCCACGCGGTGATCAGGGCCCTGTCCGAGGGCAGGCCAGAGAAACCGGTGCTGCTTCCGTCCCTGGGCGGGTCCCTGCCGATTTATCTCTTCAGTGATCTGCTGAGGGTTCCCGTAGTCGGAGTGCCTATTGCCAACCACGACAACAACCAGCACCAGCCGGATGAGAATATCCGCATTGGACACCTCTGGACCGGGATCGAGACCTACGCGTCAATCATCATGATGGACTAGCCGGGATGTTCGACCGCATTTCTCACCAGAATGCTACATGCTGCCTGTCAGCCCTTGAAAACGGTTGCGGGCCTGCCGGACCAGCCATTTAAGGACCCGCAGATCGTTGTAGCAGTACCCGACTATTGAATTCAGGGTGGAATAGCAGGTGGAATTGCAATTTTTTTTCATCTCCTTCAGCTGGTGAGCCTCGAACCGTGGGTCTTCCACCCTGCCCCAGTCATGGGTAGCCCCGTACATCGGAAAGCAGGGGGCCAGGGTCCCGTCCTCCCTGATGATGATAGTGTTGTGCCCGGCCCGGCAGGGCCAGGGCTCGACCTTGCCCCGCATCATATTTTTCATATTGGCCAGCTGGACAGCAGAATTGGGCATCTTGTATCCGTGTTGCTGTTTCTCAATCAGCCAGTCGATCAGCCCGTCAATCTCTTCCCAGTCTTCCGGGGTTATGTAGGTGCTGTTACCCTCCTTGTGTCTGAAATGTTCCTGTTCCATCATCGGGGACTCGTTGATGTGGTAGTCCGTGGCGAGGTTGTATTCCCTGGCAATCTCTGTCAGCGCCCTGACATCCTCCAGGTTGATCCTGGTGATATTGATATTCAGGAAAAGCGCGTATCCGTAATGGCGCTGCATTCGTACCATGTACTCCAGGTTGTCCCTGACCGCGGTAAAGGCCTTGGGCAGTTCCGGCCGTTCCTCAACGCTGTCGATTGCCAGGTTGATTACAGAGAGCCCGGCATCCCCAAGGCGGTCCAGGATCGGGGGATCCAGGTTTCTTCCATTGGTGGCGAGGTAGATGAAAAACCCCTTTTGCGCGGCATAATCCGTGACCTTGTGTACAAAATCCCGGCGCAGAAGGGGTTCTCCTCCCATCAGGGCCAGGACCCGGCACCCGATTGATTCCAGCCAGTCGATGGACCGGCGGGCTGTATCCTCGGTCATGCCCCTGGTTCTGTTGTTATATGACCAGCAATAGTGGCAGTCGAGGTTGCACCCATATTCGGTGAACAGGTAGGAGACTATCGGTCGCAGCTTTCGGCTGTGCCACCTTGACTGGAGGTAGGGGACGCCCCATGCCTTCCAGCTCCTGATCCGGTTAAAACGATGGTATTCCGGCTCGGTCATTTCTCTCTCCAGAAATTCGGGATGCCGGGGATATGGCGGGACAGGGAGGCTTAAAGGAGTACCGACGGGATGCAGGGGCCTGCGGGATTGTTCTGGAGCATGCAGCTGTTCATGCAGTCTGCTGTCGAGACGGTGAGAGGGGGAGGTTTCTTTCGAACGGTGAGAAATTGATCTGCTCATGGTCGATTCCTTCCAGAAAGGATCCTGAGGGCCTGAATACACCGGAAACGCAAATCCTTTTGATCCTGAAGAAAAAGGGCTCAACATTATCAGGCATTAATTCTGATTAATAACCATTATAACGTATTGCCGGGGGCAGGCAGGCCATTTTAAACCGCATTCGGCTTTTGA
>CAZOGT010000026.1:15598-16939 GCA_964579015.1 uncultured Acidobacteriota bacterium
CGGCCCAGAAGCCGGAAATATGACTCCCTGTCCTGTTTTTGCGAGGTGTATTCCTCCGCGAAGAGAAACATGATCAGGAAAGATTCGGCCAGTACTTCAGGGGGGATACGGGCCTCCTCTTCCTCCCTGGACACCTCCTCGCGCGTCTCCCTGACCATTGCCCGGACATGCAGGTTGCGCGAGGAAGGTTCGTAGATGATTCCCCCGGCCCTGGCCCGGTATCCTTCTTCCAGCAGCTTCAGGGCCTCCAGGATGAATTCATCCCTCGGATCGGAAACCTCCAGGGCTGCTCTCAGCAGGGTCCTCTGGAGAAGGAGGATCAGGGGAAAACAGGTGTTGACGGAATCCAGCAGCTTCCGGCGTTTATCTTCTTCCTTGATCCGGGCCCAGGCCGGGTGGAAGAGGTCAAACCACAACCTGGCCATGGCCTGAGCGAAGTAGTCGCAGTCATCCGGGCATCCAATTTCAAGGCCCCTTTTGCTGCCGCAGCACTGCGTGCAGATCAGGCCTTCCAGGGCGGGGCATTCTCTCCGGCCTTTTCTGTGGTTGCAGATTACGCATTTCACGATGAAAGAGTATAGCGTAAAACTCGACTTTCTGGCAGGGCACGGCGATGCCGTTATAAGACTTGCAGCGTTTTGTGATGTGGGGCATTATGTCGGATATTGTCGTGGGTCAAGTTCTAAAACGTTCAGCAGGGATTATCTTGAAAGGAAGGCGCATATCCTGCGGAAGCGAAGCAGGCGTGTCAGGAAGATGAAATACCGGTATGACACGACTACAGATCACTCAGCCATAGTGGCCTTTTACCGGCAGTTCTACAAGCCTTATATTCTGAAATGGTTTAAGACCATGGCCCACCTGAGGGACATCCGGGAGTTCCTTGTCGCCCGGAACCACGGCATGCTGCTTAGGTTGTTTGACGGGGACCAGTGGGGCGCGGGCATGATCTGCCTCATAAGGAACTGTGGGGGGCCGTCACTTCGCGAGACCCCTGGCCCCATACCTGCTACACTATCAGCCTCCCGCCCCGCCGGCCGGTACCCGGAGTCCTCGAAAAGCAGCTTGTCTGGGACAAAACCGCCTTTGTTTCGCTGCAATGCGCCGTGAAAAAAGCAGGCCGGGAAATGGAGAACTAGTGTCTTTATCTGCAAACGCAGTGGAGGGGGGATGAAATGATCCGACAGAGTTTCAGAAGGCTTTACGGCAATACCATTGTGATGGCAAATCTGCGCGGCCAGACTCGAATTCCCTATATGTCCAGGGAGGAATTGCATGCCCTCCGCGACAGGCGTGTCAGGAAGATGGTGAAGTATGCGGCTGAGACAGTCCCTTACTACC
>CAZOGT010000027.1:0-16814 GCA_964579015.1 uncultured Acidobacteriota bacterium
CCCCGCAATATTCTGGGGGCCGGGTATAGTGGAACCCGGAGTGATCATGGATCCGGGGACCACCATGGACCTGCTGCCCACATTTCTTGAGATGGCGGGAGCGGAGATCCCTTCTGACCGGGTCATGGATGGCTCCAGTCTCTCCGGGACCATCACCTCCGGGGCCCCCGGCTCCAGGGACACTGTCTTTTATTATCGGGAGGACAGGTTGTGGGCAGTGAGAAAGGGCCCTTTCAAGGCTCACTTCATTACCCGATCAGGATACGAGGGCGAAGAACCGGTAACCTGGGACCCTCCCAGGCTGCATAACCTGGAAGAAGACCCCTCGGAAAAATACAATATCGCTGCCGGCCATCCCGAAGTACTGGATGAAATCCGAAAGGCCGTGGAAGATCACCTCGCAGACCTGGTGCCGGGCGAAGACCAGCTGGCAGGACGCCTGCGGGAAGATCAGCTTCATCTGACATGGGAGGAGCAGTAGGGGCAATTTATAAATTGCCCCTACTGCCTTGAACCTCCCCTGCGTTTGATCTCCTCCAGGAGCGCCGTCAATTCCTCCACGATCCCGGGCTGCTCCAGCCAGAGATTGGCGGTCTCCGCGGGATCTTCTCGAAGGTTATAAAGCTGGCCTTCCGGACCGCCTTCGACAGGTTCCTCTGAAGCAGGCGCCGTGAATCCGCCTGAACCAAGTCCCTGGATCAGCTTCCATTCTCCTTTTCGGACGGCAAAGACACCGTCAACGGAATGATGTACGATCGACTCCCTGACCGGTGATGCCGGGGCTTCTCCTTTGAGTACCGAGAGAAAATTGAAGCTGTCTTCTGCTTCAGATTCCCCCGGCTCCTGCCCGGTCAGGGCTGCCAGGGTGGAATAGATATCAGTCAGGCACAGCATCTCATTCACCTTTTCGCCCGGCGTGATGGTTCCCTGCCACCTGGCTATAAGCGGCACCCTGTGCCCCCCTTCCCAGATATCCGCCTTCTGTCCCCTGTAATCGAGATTGGCCTTGTGCCCGAACTTCTCAATGTCGCTTACCGGCCAGTGCGCCCCGTTGTCGCTGGTGAAGATAACCAGGGTTTCCTCCTCCCCGGCAGCCTCTTCCAGAACTGTAAGGACCTGACCCACACAGTCATCCACCTGCATACAGAAGTCCCCGTAATAACCGGCACCGCTCCTGCCTTTGAAATCCCCTGAAGGAAGCCACGGGGTGTGGGGAGCGGTGAGAGGCACATAGAGAAAAAAGGGATCATCGCCGGCAGCCATTTCCTTCAGTTTCTCCACGGCCTTATCCGTAACAGTCTGCAGCACTTCATGGTGCCTGAAATTCGGGGCAATCGGGCCTGCTCTCCAGAAACCTCCACCATTCTGCCTGCGGTGTACGCTCCCCTCGATCTCCTCCGAAGGTACTTCCACGGCGTGATCATTCTCAAAATAAAGATATGGCTCCATGTCCAGTGAAGCCGGAATCCCGAAATAATAATCAAATCCCGCAGTCACAGGCCCCGGAACCAGCGGACCTTCATAATCAGTCTCTTCCGCATTCCCCAGGCCAAGGTGCCACTTGCCTGTACCGGCGGTATTGTACCCCGCGTTCCTGAGCATTGAGGCCAGCGTGCTTCGCTCCGGGTCAATAAGATACGGGGAGTATCCCCAGAGAACCCCGCTCTTAAGGCCGGTCCTCCAGGCATATCTGCCGGTAAGAAGCCCGTACCGGGTAGGGGTGCAGACCGCGGAAGGCGAATGCATGTCCGTGTAGACCGCACCTTCCGAGGCAAGCCTGTCCAGGTTGGGGGTGGCGGTCCTGCTTTCCGGGTTATAGGCCCCGAGGTCGCCCATTCCCATGTCATCGGCAAGTATCAGGACAATGTTGGGAAGCGCCTTGGCTTCCCGGGTCCGGGTATCACTATCCGGACTGCAGGAATAAAAGGCCATGGCTGACAGCATTGCTGCGGTAAACAAAATTCTGTTCATGAGGACATTATTGACCAGGTGTTCCCGCTTAGCAACCGGTTGGGACAGCCAGACAGTAAAACCCCTGTTCTCCCTCCAGGACATTTCCTGTGCCCATCACTGACTCCATCAGGGCAAGCTGATCTTTCTGCCAGGATTTATCCAGCAGGCAGGGGTGGTTCTTCCTTATGTATTCCAGAAAAGGAGCCGGTGTATTGGCGGTTGAAGTCTTTTCCTTGAGAAAGATAACCGAGATGATCCGGATATCCATCTCCCTGAACCGATGCAGTGTCAGCTCAAGATCATTCCAGATGCTGAAAGGACTGAGAGTAGGGACTACCCTGATACCTGTTTTGCGGAGAGCCTGCAGGGTATTCATTCGCTGCCCGTGATCAGGTGTCGCCCTTTCCCAGGAATGGATAAGGTCATCCCGGTCCGTACCAATGGTAAGACTGATCACCAGGGATGGCAGTCCGTCGGAACTTCCCGTGGTACTGGAATATTCGGCCAACAGGGCTTTATCCCGGTCCACTTTGAACCGGGACTGTACAACAATCCGGCATGGTCTCAGGTCGCGGGGTGCGGCCAGCAGGGTTTTCCACAAATCCCTGGTAACCGCACCCTTCACAGCATAAGGGTCGGTTACAGCGCTCCAATATACCTTCTTATCCGCCAGGATTCCGCGGGACAAAAGCCGCTGCAGACGGGCGGCGGAATGCTTCTTCTCCCTTACCTCAAATCCCCAGTGGGACCGGAGATCCGCCGGGGCCAGGCGGGGAGCATTGGGAACATAACAGAAGAGACACCCGCCCGGGCACCCGACCTGCAGCTGCATAGTGTAATCAAAGCCCTTAAGGAAACCACGGGCAGGACTGATAATCGGGGCTTTACTCTCCCCGGTCTTCATCTTGCCGGGGCGTTCCAGGCCCTTGATTTCCCTGAAAGTGCGATCGTAGAGGTCTACCTTTGATTCATACAGTCCAAAGCTCATGTCCCTCAGGTCATTATCGCAGAAAATCACCATCGGCAGCAGGATTGTCCGATGTAACGCCCGGCCGGCCTGCAGAGAGAGGAGACAGGCATGTCTCAATTATCCCGGCCCTTGCCAGAATCAATTTTCCTGATAAAATTTTTATATGAAAAGAAACATGCGTGTAGCTTCCATCCAGTTCGAGCATGCCGACGGGGACAAGTACGCCAACTTTGGAAAGGTCGAAAGATTCTCCAGGCTGGCCGCCGAACAGAACATTGATATTGCTGTTTTTCCGGAATGCTGCCTGACCGGCTACTGGTTCCTCAGGCACCTGGACAGAACCGCACTGAAAGAGCTGGCGGAACCGGTCCCGGGCGGGATCATGTCTGAAAAACTTAAATCCCTTTCCATGGACATCGGGGTAACTGTGGGGGCCGGGCTGATAGAAAAAGCCGAAGACGGGCGATTGTACAACACCTATATTGTAAGCATGCCCAATGGAGAACAGGTCAAGCACCGCAAGATCCATACGTTCGTTAATGTCGAGATGGACTCCGGTGACGAATACACGGTATTTGATGATCCCCACGGATGCCGTCTCGGAGTGCTGATCTGCTACGACAATAACATTGGGGAGAATGTCAGGATGACAGCCCTCAAGGGAGCGGAAATCCTGCTGGCACCCCACCAGACCGGGGGCTGCACATCCACCAATCCCAACACCATGGGCCTGGTGGACAGGAAACTCTGGGACAACAGGCTCATTGATCCCGGATCCATTGAAGCGGAGTTCAAAGGAAGCAAAGGCAGGGGCTGGCTCTTGAGATGGCTTCCGGCCAGGGCCCATGACAATGGGGTCTTCCTGGTTTTCAGCAATGGTGTAGGCGTGGATGATGACGAAGTCCGTACCGGTAACGCCATGATCATTGATCCCTACGGAAGGATCCTGGCTGAGACCTGGAAAGCCGGGGACATCATGGTGACCGCTGAACTTGACAGGGATCTCCTGGAAAACAACACCGGCAAACGGTGGATACGTACCAGGAGACCTGATCTTTATGGAGACCTTGCCAGGCCGACCGGCCTGGAAGAAGATGTAAAAAAAGTGCGCTTCGACAAGTCCGGGGTCTAAACCTGGGTTCTTTTTATAATAATCAATCCATATGGATGCAAAACCAGAGGTGCAGCTGAATATGTTCTACAGGGAACTGGGTAAAACCGGAGAAAAATTGTCGATACTGGGATTCGGGTGCATGAGGTTTCCGACCCTGGGCAATGACCCGGACAGGATCGATGAAGCCAAGGCCCTGCCTATGCTCAGGAAGGCCGTCGACAGCGGAGTCAACTATATTGACACAGCCTATCCGTACCATGGGACCGGCTTCGGCAATCCAGGGGCCAGTGAGCCTTTTGTGGGAAGGGTGCTCCGTGACGGCTACCGCCAAAGGGTCAATCTGGCTACCAAGCTTCCCGTCTGGATGGTCCGGGAGAGGGAAGACATGGACAGGCTCCTGGATGAACAGCTGAAGAGGCTGGAGACAAACAGCATAGATTTCTACCTGCTGCACGCACTGGACATCAAGCGATGGAAGACTGTCGAGGCGCTTGGTATCACCGAATTCCTGGATAGTGCCATTGAAGACGGGAGAATCAGGTACGCAGGCTTTTCATTCCATGATTCCCTGGAACATTTCATCCCGATCGTGGATGGATACGACTGGTCCTTCTGCCAGATCCAGTATAACTTCCTGGACGAGACCTTCGAAGCGGGAAAAAGCGGACTGCATTACGCTGTTTCCAAAGGAATGGGCGTAATTGTTATGGAGCCGCTCCGGGGGGGCAGCCTTGCCCAGTGCCCGGCGGAGGCCGAAAAGATATACAACACCTGCGGGGTAAAGCGCTCGCCTGCGGAGTGGGCGCTGCGCTGGATCTGGAACCAGCCGGAGGTTTCCGTGGTGCTCAGCGGAATGACTGAAATGTCACAGCTGGAGGAAAACCTGAAAATTGCCGGCAGGACCTCCGCTAACTCCATGTCTCCCCATGAACTGGAGGTGATCAGGGAAGTAACCAGGATCTACAAAGAGAAAATCCCGGTTGGGTGTACGGCCTGCAGGTATTGCATGCCTTGTGAATCGGGAGTCAATATTCCGATCTGCCTCCAGATCTATATCGACTACCATATCTTCGACGATGACATCAGCCGGGCCAGAAACAAGTGGAGGTACAAACTGGCCCTGTCTCCTGAAGCGAGGGCTTCGGCCTGTACGGATTGCAAAAAATGCCTGGAGCGATGCCCGCAGCATATTGACATCCCGCGTGAACTGGAAAAAGTCAAGGGCCTGTTTGGAAGCTGAAGGCCGGATGATTCAGCATCCTGACTCAGGACGACACCGGACAAGACCAAAAGGTAAAGTCCTGAAATAAAGTTGACACTTTTTTGATGGTGTGGAGTTCCACGTTTGCGGCTCGCATTCGCTCGCAGGTCCGAAGATCGGACCTGCCACACCACAATCGTCAACTGCCAAGCATCTCATTTACCCTTCGCAGTACTTCGAAGGAATCCGCCACATACAGAACGTCCGCCTTACCCTGGGCCCATCCGCAATTGGGATCCATGTTGATTGCCCGGCGTTCACTGATAAATCGCCATCCCACCGCATGGGGCTCCTCACCATGGCAGCAGGCAGCCAGCCCCTTACGGTGCCTGGGCGTTGATCCGGTCTGCCCTATCTGATTCAGGTGGGTCATGAAGGAAAGCACCGGCTCGCCTTCAGAAGTCTGGTCAACCATGGACTTGCTGCCGCCCAGGGAAGCCTGGGCATTCCTGAGGAACGTCATGATCAATTCCTCGGCCTCCTGGATATGGGCCTTTCCGTCCCTCTGCACCTTGCTCCACCCGGCCCCGGCCACCAGGAGCAATTCAGCGTCAGGCTTGATTGTCTGCTCTCCGGCAACTGGCTTTTCTTCACCGATTATCTCGACCCTTGCCGCCTCAGGCAATGAAACCTCCAGGCTGACAGATTCCGGCACCTCGCCGGTTCCTTTCCAGGATTCAAAGCTTCCCGGATCAATGACTATGACCCAGGGACGCTCAGTCCGGGAAACCGCGGCCCGGATCCTCTGCCTGTAAAACCAGCGGTTGACTGCCAGCTCTTCCGCATCAGCAATACCTGTAACATGGGTATCCACCCTCCCGTCCAGCCTTAAAGCCACACCGGAAAGGGCCCTGCTCCATCGTGAAGTTCCGGCGGCTACCACCACGGTTGCCCCTGTTTCACGGCATATGGCCTCGGCGGCGGCGGCATCGCTGTTATACCTGGGCACTGAAAACTCTTCTCCTGATACGGTATAGATCCGATCCAGCCCGCTTCCTCCGAGTGCTCCCGATGCTGAATCGGCCCCGACGCCGACAATACCCGCGCTTAAAGGGGCTCCGCCCAGCTTTTTCGATATCCTGGAGGCTGCTTCCAGCGCTTCCAGCATTGATTTGTGGAGGCTTCCATCGCTTTCAGTATGAATAAGCAGTAATACTTTTTCCATTTCTTCTATTCCTTGATCCAGTCCACTATTTCCCTGGCTACGGCTTCGGGGGACATCTCCCTGACAATTCTGGTTTGCCTTTTCTGCTCAGGAATCCGTACTTCCGAGTAGCTGAGACCGCCGGTTTCCAGCTGGACAGGCTTTGCCTGCTGGATCGCCGGCATTACGGTCCGCATGTTCATCATCCCGATCTGCGGATTATTCGGAGGTTCCGGAAGGTTTCCGGTAGCCCATCCGAACACCGCGGGTGGGGCTTCACAGGTTGAAAGCTGGTGCTTGCCTCCCTCCACCCTCTCCCATATCTTCATCGGCTGCCCCTGGGCAGTCTGCAATTCATCCACGCCCTGGAACTGGTTGCGGATTCCCAGCCTCTCTCCCACCATCTGCAGGGTTGAACCGGCTCCCCTGGAGGCTGATTCCCATCCCCCGAAAAGAAGAAGCCTGGACATGTCCAGCCCGGGAATTCCTTTTACAGCTCCCGCGATTACTTCCGAAGCACTGAATGAATCAGTAAAACCTCCGGCCGGGCCGTCAAGAGCCACCAGCTCGAATGGGGCCTTCTGGGCCAGGGTCATCATCAGCTGCTGCAGTTTAGCCTTGGGCCCAAGAGAAACCAGCCACACCTTGCTCCCCTCTTCCCTCCTTGCCAGGGCGGCAGCTTCATAAAGGGCGTGGGCAGCCCAGGGATCAAGAACCGAGGGCAGCATCATCTCATTCTTCAAAACCGGCCCCTGGGGTCCGGCTGCGGGTTCCAGGGTCTGCAACGGGTCCGGAACCAGACTTCCACATACAACTATCTGATATTCGCTCATACTGATATGTATTCCTCATCTGCCTTAATACAAAACAGGCCGGAACCAGGATGTCCCGGGCCTGCGAAAAGATCAAGGACGGGTTAATTAGTTTTCCGCGGAATGCAATCCCCCTGCTCCGGATCTGAAGTCTACATTCATCTCCTTTTCCCTGGTTAATCGGGAACAATTCCATTTGCAGGCTCCGCAGTGAATACATTTTTCATTATCAAAAACAACGCCCCCGCCGGGACTGCTGGATATGGCCTGGCCGGAACACATTTCAACACATATCCTATTATGACAGGTTTGACACAGTCCCGGGTCCCTGAAAACAACATGGTCGGCGTAACCGTCGGGAGCCTGGACTTTACCTCCGGTCAGCAGGGCATCCTGCTGGGACATCAACAGCTTTCCATCGTAGGGTATCTCAGGCCATCCAGCCCTGGTCATCAGCCTGTCATAGAGCAATCCACCCACCTTGTAACAATCCTCAGCGATCTTTTTCAATTCATCAGGAGGGATTATTCCACGGTAATACTCCTCCGGAGTGGGAATCAGTTCGTCGGGCGGCAGGGGTTTTCCCTTAACTGAAAACCTGCCTCCGGTAAATCCGGCCAGGGCCATCCCGAGCATCCCCCTGACAAAACCCCTGTTAAAGCCATTCCTGGCATTCTTCGCAGCCAGCAGTTCCTTTTCAACCCAGCTTCCCCTCCGGCGCCTCAGATAGGTTTTTTCAATGTTTTCCCTGGAAAAATCCTCTCCTGATTCAGCCAGTTCAATGACCGATTCGGCAAGCTGGCAACCAGTTGCCCAGGCCTCATCAACCCCCGCTCCTGCAAGCACATTGGTACTCCCGGAACCTTCACCAATCCTGGCATAACCATCTCCGGCAAGGTAGGGCTCGGCATGTTTGCCTGATTCCTCCAGAGACTTGGCACCCCAGGACTTCAGGATGCCTCCCTCAAGAATCTTCCAGATGCGGGGATGCATCATCCAGTGCTGCAGGTAGCGGTAGGAATTGCGGACCGGGCTGCGAAACCAGGAAGGGATAAAAACACCAATCGATACAATTTGGGGAGTGTGGGCATACATGAAACCAAAGATCTCCGGCTCAGGAAAGCCGAAGGTGTGAAGAACGGCTCCTTTTTCCAGTTCCACTCCTTCCTTCAGCTCTATGACCATCTTGGCTCCCACTGCCCATTCAGTATGATCGTTGTCTCCGGGCCTGCCGAAATGATCGTCCAGCTGCTGGCCGACCGGGCCGACCGGGCCGTCCCCCACAACCGTCAAGGCGGCCTTTACGTCCATTCCGGGCATGAAACCCGGGCCCGGGGCTCCCTTTTTGTCTGTCCCCTGGTCCATCATTCTCACCCCGGTCACCCGGCCATCCTCGATAAGCGGTTCCCGCACCGGTGTCCCGGGCCAGACCGTAACCAGCCCGGTCGACATGACCTGACAGGCCACCCACTGGGTGAATTGGCCGATGGAAAGCACCAATCCGTCATCCTTCCTCAGGAAGGATGGAATCCAGGGAAGATCGAAAGAATGGTCACTATACCAGGGCACCCACCTGCAGGCCCTGAGGAGGAAATCAGAAATCCTGAGCAGCCGGGGGCGGCGGCTGGCCCCCAGGGGGTCGAGGAGATAGATCATCTTTTCGCCGGATACATCAGACGCCATGGAAACCTGGGAGGGATCAAAGTCAGGAAGGCTCTCCCGGATACCCCGGGCCCGGGTGGCGACACCAGAAACGCCGAAACCGACATCATCAGCCCTCTCGTAGCATGATATCTGGAGCGGCATTCCCGGCATAACCCTGCTCTCGAGCCTGGGTGTCCCGTCTTCGTTGAGCAGCGCCCGGGAAAGAGTGGTCAGAAAACCTCCCATGGCCGGGCCGAATCCCACGCAGACGATATCAACATCCATGGTCATGCGCTGATGTTCTTCATTCATACGGTCTACCTGTCTGTCATATTATTTTACAGGTCAATTTGAACAGGCCGGAAGTTTTTCCGGTCCCGTAACCAGGTCAGGCAACTCAACCCCGGGTGAATTTCGCCTAAAGCGGATAATCCAGGGCTTCGGGGATGGTCACTTGCAGCATGGAATGACCGGCCCGGTCTCTTGCCAGCTGGCACCCCGCCATACCGGAATCCAATGCACCCTTCATTTTGGCGAAATCCCCGGAATCCGGTACTGAAGAATTGTAGCCATAGACCAGCCGGGAACAGATCCTGCCGAGTTCTCCAGCGGCCTCGGCAACCTGGATCCGGCAGAGGTCGATGTAAAACTGAACCAGCCCTTCCAGGCCTTCAGCCAGGGTTGGTGAGTCCTTGCCCTTTTCCCCAAGCTCCACTACATCAAGGAGCATTCTATGTGCGGCTACCAGCCAGCATAGAGCGTCAGCCAGGGGAAACGTGACCCCTTGCCTGTTGTTCCGCAGAAGAGACACCCCGTTTTCATCCCTGGCCTCTTTCAGGCAGCCAAGGGTCCAGGCCCAGAGTTCCATGGCATCAGCCAGTTGCCCGGCCCCGATTTGCGGATTCTCTGCCGCGAGTGACCTTAATTCGATGGTCCATTTATTGACCATTGCCAGAAACACGGGATTTGCCATGGTTATCGAAAGCTGGCGGCGCTGCACAGCCTCAGGCCCTTCATAGGTAGCTTCCAGCTGGGCATCCATCCATTTCTGACCAAGAAAACCAGGACAGTCTTCAGTGATCCCATATCCGCCCATCATGGCCACAGCCTCCCTCATCTTGGTGGCTCCATGCCCGGTATTCCAAAGTTTGCATGCCGGGCAAAGTACATTGGCTTCAGCATCAAGCAGGGCAAATTTCACCAGGAGACTATTGCTCAGCTCTTCAAACCTGGCCTGGTCCCTGCGGGAAGGAGATGCGCCGAGCAACTCGATATACTCTACCGCATCCTTATCCATCTGCCGCTGAATCCTGAGCCTGTCTCTCCCGCTTGTGATCCCGTTCTCGCTGAAGTATCTCTCTTTTTCAATTTCAACCGGGTCAAGTTCGTCGAAACACCTGGCCGCGGCAAATCCAAGAGAAGCCGCGGCTTCTCCCGATGCCCAGACTTCGGCCAGGCGGTGCAGGGTATCTTCCTTTTGCTGGAGGCCCTGTTCAAAACGGGGTGATCCGGGCTTGGCGAATTCACCTCCCCGGAATCTCTGCCTGTGGTAGCGAATCACCGGCTCCACAGCGGAGAGCAGCTTTGCCGCCGTCATTACGCCTACTGTAACCCTGGTCCGGCGGAATACCGCTTCAATAACCTCGTTGTGGCTGAAATTGGGAACGATCACGCCGTCTTTAATGGTATATCCCCCGATTATCCTGTTGGCGGGCACCTTGAGGTTGAAGATCGGATCCCTGGTTGAGGAAAGCTGATGAACAAGTTTTAGCGTAGGCGCACCCCGGTCAAAAAGGCCTTCGTCCCCTTCCTCCAGGATGACCATGCAGGAACCCTTGATCCTGTCATCATCGCTGCCGACAGCGGCGGTTACGAAATTGGCAAAATCCATGTTGGTAATGAACCTTCCCCTTTTTTCCACCTGCAGCAGGGGCTCCCGGCCTTCCTCCCATTCCGCCACCCTGATCTTGCCGGCCAGCATGCTGGCGTCAACACCTACGTAGGGAAGCGGCTCTGTGAGGGCAAATGCTCCCCTCAGGGGACTCTTTCCGGCTGAGGGAACAGCCTTGCTCATGTATTCGACCTTCTGCTCTTCCGTACCTTTCTCGTGGATCGGAGAGAGAGCCAGGCAACCTGCCAGGCTGCAGGTTGCGGAACCTCCGTCGACCCAGCCCAGCTCAAAAGCCGCCAGGGCCAGGGCCACGTTCTTGGGTCCCGCAATGTAGCCGCCCCACTCCGGCTCCATAAAAAGAGATGTTATGCCGGCCTGGTCAAACGCTTCCAGCAGGCTGTTTTTGGCCTCTGTCCATTCGTGGGTGTTACGGGCGCCGTCAGCAACCAGGCGGGCCACCGGCCCCCGGGCTACAGACCTGGCGGACTGGACCACCATCTGAAGGTCAAATCTCTCGGTAAAGCGCCACATAATCTGGCGGACATCATCACCGGGCAGGGTATTCATTACGTCTTTTTTCTCTTGTACATTCATAATTATCAAGCTGCTGTTTTTTCAATCCGAATTTCGTCCTCTGCATTCTGTATGCATCATGCAGCCACAATAGCCACCGGTATTTCCAGGACGGATATCCTTTAATATACTGTTCCGAATAATAGAAAAACAGCCCCTGAGAAGTCAAACCCTAAAAATTTATGATTCCGCAGACGTTATTTATTGACAAGGTGCTTGAGAAAAGACAGAGAAAACCCTAATATTCGAATTAGACAAGCCCGGACGGGGATGTTCCGGGAACCGGAGTTTGTGACGTCTTTTTGCAATGGAAAACCCGACAGATTTTGAAGTAATTTTTCAGTGGGTAATAATTCCGCTTCTGATCTTTTTTGCGAGGGTGACCGATGTTTCCCTGGGAACGCTCAGAATGGCGGCCATCGCCCAGGGACTCAGGAAAAGAGCTGCATTATTCGGGTTCTTTGAAATCCTGATCTGGATTGTTGCCATCTCCTATGTGCTGCAGAACCTGACACACATGATCAATTATCTTGCCTATGCCGGAGGTTACGCCACCGGCAACTACCTGGGCCTCTGGATCGAGGAAAAGATGGCTTCCGGGCTGATCAAGGTAACCATTATTACCTCCAAAGATGCGAAGATGCTGATTGACAACCTGAAGTCTCGAAAATTCGGAATCACATCGGTCAGCGCCATGGGATCAAGGGGCAATGTCAGGCTGGTCATCACAATCATTCCGAGGAAAAAATACCCGCAGCTTCAGAAAATCATCAATGAATTCAACCCCAAGGCCTTTGTTGAAGTGCAGGCGATCAAGCAGGCCTCGAGGATCTACCCCAATGTGATCCTCAACCGGAGAATGCTGGGGCCGGACCAGGCACACAAGTGAGAATAATCCAAGCCTGCATCCTGATCCTGCCGTCCCCTCCGCAACCGGGGATGATACATGAGCCGCCGGTGAAAGCCCGGTTGCGGGAAACAGGGCAACATCATTCGGATCCATGCTTTTTTCTATCCATTCCCCGGTACTGGAAGAATATGCCAAGAAGGGAAATGCCCAGCCACACAAACATCATCCACGTGAACTGCTGGTAAAGCATTATCGCCTGCCCAGGTTCATTGATCAGGCGGACTGTTTCCACCCGGCTGAAAAGCTGGCCCACGCCCAGCAGGAATATCCATGCCCCGAAAAATGAACTGATGCAGACTATCACGACTTTCTGCACGGCAAAGGTGATCATTCCCCCAAGGACAACCGCCACGGCAATAATTACAAGAGGTTCAACATGAATATAGGGGGAGACAGAGGTGCCCAGCATATATCCCATGAAAGCCCCCATTATGAAAATCCCGGCATAGTAGGCCACAACAAAAAGAAAAACACCGGCTATCCCTCCAATCAAACCTCCTATCAGCACTTCCGTACGCCCGTATTCCGTCAGATCAGAAAGCAGGGTGACAGCCAGGACAAAACCGGCCGCAAAACCCATGATCCCCAGGGCAACCTTGAAGAACCGGTATCCGAAAAACAGAATAGCCAGGCCCGTGACTGAAAAAATTATTCCTGCTAACAACTGATTATCCGGCATTTCCCGGACAGGTTATATGCTTCCCCTGTCAAATTTGATATCCCGGGAGACAGGAGGTTGCAGAGGCATCCCCCGACCACACAGCCGGGCTTTATATTGATTTTCAACTTCAGACCTGATTATGCTAAACTTGTCACTCAAATTATGCGCCTGTAGCTCAGCAGGATAGAGCAATGGGTTCCTAACCCATGTGCCGCAGGTTCGAGTCCTGCCAGGCGCAAAAACTTTTGATTTTCGGGGAGTGTTTACCGGATAGTGCCGGTTCACCTGAACTGCAGCCGGGACAGCTTCCCTTAAGAACTAACATGATCTCAAAATTGCAAACCGAAAAGGCCTTCGGGAGGTAGACTCTTGGCAGCAAAAAGACTGACCCGTAAAGAAATCGTCCATAAAGACCCAATCCGGATAGCACTGGAAAACACCTCATCCTGGATTGTCAGAAACCGGGTCCTCCTCGTTTCCGGACTGGTAATCGTATGCGTGGCGATTCTTGCTGTCTACGGATGGAACAATTACAGCTCCTCAAGGGAAGATGAAATGCAGATAGCCTTTGCCGAGGGGCTGGATCTCTACCATGGCACGGTGAAGCCCGCAGAGGAGGAAGCCAGCGGGGAGGCCGGAGAAGAGGGTTCAGAGGAGTCTGAAGACCTGCCGGAGCCGAGCTATACCTTTTCCTCGGACAGTGAACGCCTTGAAAAATCCCTGGCATCATTTGAGAAGACTGCTGAAGATTTCAAGGGCACCAGAATAGGCGACCTGGCCCTCTTCTATACCGCTCTCTGCCACATCGACATGGGGAACGCTGAACAGGCAGCGCCAATACTCCAGGGTCTTACAGACAATTCCGACTATAAGGATGTAAGAAACCTGGCCAGGAATTCCGCCAGCCAGCTGGCGGCGGAAAACAATGAAACCGAACGGGCCATTGCCCTCCTGGAAGAGATCGTCGAAGACCCGTCAGATAATTACCCTGTGCAGTTCACTCTGATGAACATTGCCATGCTGTACGAAGCTGTCGGTAATACCGACCAGGCCATCAAGACTTACCAGAGGGTGGCAACAGAGTATGCTGAGACCTCTTCAGCAGCAGAGGCTGGAAGAAAGCTTTCCAGCCTGGATCCAAAAGGGGAAAAATCCTCTTCCATCATTGACGGAAATTCTTCGGAAGGAATGCTCCCTGTAGCAGAATAGAGAGGCTCCTCCCGGGACAGACCGTGAGTTGGTTAAGGATTGCAGCTTAAAGGAGCGTCAGCTTATGCGGATTGACAAGGAATCCTATAACCGGTCCAGACAGGAGCTGGCCGACATTCTCGAAGCCAGACTGAACGTCAGCGTCTATACCGAATCTTTCCTGGCGGATGAATCACGCCTGTTCTGCCTGGGAAGAAAGGCTGCCGGGAAAAAGCTGTATACCGCCTGCCCCGGCGAAGCGGGTCCTCCACTGTTCGAAAAAGGAAGGAAACTCGCGGGGGGCTCCGATTATCCCGAGATTTTTGAGTACCCTCTCTCTCCGCAAAATGCCTCTCAACTAAGGAAATCGTTTTCCTTCCTGGCTCCGTCGATAATCGGTATTCATGGTTCCGCCGGGTTCGGTGACCGCCTCGGATGCGCCACACCGGGACATGTAAGAGCCCTTGTCAACAGTGATCATGAAGCCGGATTTTTCCGACCGGTTTTTGCCCAGCAGTCGACCAGGGAGAATCTTCGCACCGGGAGATCGTCATCAGAAGTTATTGACGACGCCATGTGGGGAGTGATGCAGTCAGGATGGAGGGACGGCTACGGAGCTGACGCCGATCACCTTAAAACCCCGGGGGAAATCTCCGAGTGTTACCGTAACGGCTATACCTTTTTCACGATTGATCCCGGAGACCATGTGAAAAACATCTCCGCAGGATCAGGCAGGCACCTTCTCCTGGAGGAACTGGGGAAAATTCCCTGGCAGTCCCTGGAAACCTCCTGGAATGATCTTCAGAACCGTTTTATGGGCAAATCCTTTCTCTTTGGAAAGGTGCCCGTAGTATTCGATGAATTGAGTCTCGCTGTTGCGGCAGTAAAATATGGAAACGCTGTCGCCCATACCGTTGCCATGTATCGACATCTGCTGGAGGTTTCCAGCGGTGCCGGGAATACCTTCGAACTGGAGGTCAGCGTTGACGAGACCGATTCTCCCACCTCGGTGGAGGAACATGTTTATATAGCCTCCGAACTGAAAAGGCTCGGCGTGAAATGGAACAGCCTGGCACCAAGGTTCCCGGGCAGATTTGAAAAAGGGGTTGACTACCAGGCCGAGGAATCAGAAACCATTGAGAAAGGCCTTTCCGTACTTAAAAACTCTTTCATTGCCCATGCCGCGATAGCCAGGGAATTCGGACCTTACAAACTGAGCCTGCATTCAGGTTCCGACAAATTCCTGGCCTATCCGCTTCTGGCTGATGCGGCCGGTCCTCTGGTACATCTGAAAACCGCGGGCACCAGTTACCTGGAAGCCTTGAGGGTGGCAGCTGTTAAAGCCCCGGGGTTTTTCAGGGAAGTCCATCGGTTCGCTCTATCCAGGTATCCTGAAGACAAGGCATCCTACCATGTTTCCGCCAAACCGGAACTGGCTTCTGATACACTCAAAATGGAAGACACTGAACTGGTCAGGGTATTTGACAGCCTCCACGACCGGCAAATACTGCACGTGACCTTCGGTTCACTGCTGAATCAACCGTCGATGAAAGCCGAGCTGATGCAGATCCTGGACAGCTGGGAAGAAGAATACTACGATTTTCTGGATGTTCATTTCAGAAAGCATCTGGAACCTTTTCTGGCATGAATCGGACCCGGGGTGAAAGGAGAAATATTTCCCGTGAAAAAGAGCGATCAGATTTCCAGTTATTTTGACCTGTCCGGACTTAACATTGCGATTACCGGCGGTGCCGGAGTCCTTGGAAGGGGGATTTCACAGGCACTCCTGGATGCCGGGGCCAGGGTGGCTGTCCTGGATCTTGATGTCAACAGTGCCAAAAACGTCTTCGCCGGGGAATCATCCAACGACAGGTTGATGATCGAGTACTGCGATGTCCTCGACAAAGAAAAAGTAGAAGAGGCAATGGACAGGGTCATTTCCGGATTCGGGAAGATTGATGTCCTGATTAACGGGGCGGGAGGAAATCATCCCGAGGCCACTACTGACCAGTTAAGGCCTTTTTTCGACATTTCTCCTGATGCCATGAAATTCGTTTTCAACCTTAATATGCTTGGCACCATCATTCCCAGCCAGGTAGCGGGCCGGCATATGGCGGATGAAGGAGAGGGTTCAATTCTCAATATCTCCTCCATGTGCGCGGACCGGCCGCTGACCCGGGTGCTTGCCTATTCAGCGGCCAAGGCAGGCGTAAGCAATTTCACCAGGTGGCTGGCCGTACACATGGCCCAGGAATACTCTCCCCTGATCAGGGTCAACGCCATTTCCCCCGGGTTTTTCCTGACGGAGCAGAACCGTTTCCTCCTGACTAATCCCGCCTCAGGCAACCTGACGGAGAGAGGCCAGTCAATCCTTGACCACACCCCGATGCGAAGATTCGGGAGCCCCGATGATCTTCTCGGCGCGGTAATCTGGCTGTTGTCACCTTCAGCTTCCTTTGTTTCCGGCGTGGTCATACCTATCGACGGCGGATTTTCCGCCTTTAGCGGAGTCTGACATGGTTTCGGGAATAGGCTATCAGGACAAGTTTCTTTCCGACCGGGAAATAAGCGGCCTGGTCGAGGAATCTCTCGCAGCGGAGCAACTGGACGGTAAAAAAGTCCTGGTAATTATTCCAGACCAGACCAGGACAGCTCCCATCCCTCAATTTTTTCGCCTTATTTGCGACAACCTT
>CAZOGT010000028.1:0-4037 GCA_964579015.1 uncultured Acidobacteriota bacterium
ACCCAGGCCCGGTGGCTGCATCCGGACACCTCGGAAAACAGCCTGGACCTGCCTTCAGGCGTAGCATTGGCCCTGGACCGGCAAAAAAGGCGGGTGCTGCTGTTTAAAAACGAATGGACCAGGGAATATTTTCAGGACCGTAATCCGAAAGCCGGGCTGGGCCGATACCCTCACAGCTGGAGGATCAACGCCGGGGCAGAGCAGGCGGAGCAAAAATGTTGACAATTATGGTGAATAATGCCTGGTAAGACCGCAAATTGGCCTTTTGCCCCCAACCGATTCCCGCTTTTCTACGGGTGGCCCATCCTGGCCGTGGGGACCCTGGGAGTCGTGATGAGTGTACCCGGTCAGACCATGGGGGTCTCCGTTTTTACCGACTACCTTATCGAGGCCCTGGAACTGAGCAGGGACCAGCTGAGCTTTGCCTACATGGCCGGGACCCTTGGCAGTGCCCTGTTTCTTCCCTGGGCGGGTCGCCTCTATGACCGTCTCGGGGCCAGAATCTCAGCAGCCGTGGCCGGGGGGGGCCTTGCACTGGTCCTGGTGCTGCTCAGCCAGTCAGATGTCCTGGCCGGACGGATCAGTCTCTCTTTCGGGCTGAATGCGGTGACAGGATCATTTCTGGTGGTACTTCCTGCATTTTTAGCCCTGCGCCTTTCCGGGCAGGGCATCCTGACCATGGCTTCACGGAACATGATTGCCAAGTGGTTTGACCGGCGCCGGGGGCTGGTCTTCGGAATCGCCGGGGTATTCATAGCTATCGGCTTCTCCAGTGCGCCGATGGCTTTTGAACAGGTAATTATTTCCCTCGGCTGGCGGGGGGCCTGGTTGTCAATGGCTGCTGTTATCGGCCTCGGCTTTGTGCCCATGGTGCTTGCCCTTTACCGGGATAACCCGGAAGCCTGCGGGCTGCTCCCGGACGGAAGCTCGAAAGCTCCGGCCGGTGAGGCCACGGAGCGGGAACCGGAACTGAGCCTGACCCTGCCGGATGCCCGGCGGACCGCCGCCTTCTGGGTATTCTCCCTGAGTTTCGCCCTCTCCGCCCTCTACACCACCGGACTTACGTTCCATATCGTTTCGGCTTTTGAGTCAGCGGGGATGACCAGGGCGGATGCGGTGGCCATATTCCTGCCTTCCTCGGCAGTCGCCGTAGCCGTGCACCTTGTCGGAGGCTGGCTGAGTGACCGGATGTCCCTGCATCGGCTTCTGGCAATGATGCTCCTGGGGATGATCCTTTCCATGGCCGGGCTCTCCCTCCTTGCTCCCGGATGGCCCGTGCTGCTGATTATCATCGGAAACGGAGTCTCCATGGGGCTCTTTTCGCTCCTCTCAGGCGTTACATGGCCCAGGTTCTACGGCAGGAAGCACCTGGGATCCATCAGCGGATTCACCATGTCGATTGTCGTCTTCTTCAGCGCGGTAGGCCCGGTCCTCTTCAGCCAGTCCCTTTCCTGGACCGGCTCCTACCAGGCTGCCGGACTGGTTGAGCTCGTCGCCGCCGCCCTGCTGCTGGCGGCCTGCTTCGCCACCGACAGCGGAAAAGGTGGAGCAAAGAAGTAGCCGTAACTTGGGCCATGCATTAACGCCCTCTCCTCCTGGCAGTGCGCACCCGGCAGAGCCGCTCGGTGAAACCTCCCTCGTTTTCAAAATCCAGCGCCAGCTTCTCACCCTGCCGGTCAAGCAGGTGGCAGGCCAGGTTCAGCAGGGAGAGCACAGCGTTGGCCGCCAGGCAGGCGGAGGAAAGGCGAGTGGACGGCACGGACGAAAACGGACGTCAGGTTTTCAATCCCGCTTGAATACGTCTTGATGTGTCTACCATAAAAGTCCGAGAGCTGTCAGCCTGGCAGCTCCGTCCCCTGGTTTATGATTTCCAGGTATCCGGTATAGCTGAATACCCGGTTGCGCTTGCGAGAGGTCAATTCACGGACAATCCCCAAACGCTCCAGATGCCCCAGGCACTTGTTGACCGTGGCCGGCGTGATGCCTGTTTTTTTCACCAACCAGTTGGAAGCCGTGATTGGACGACCCATCAGAGCCCTGTGCACCCGCAATGCTGACGCCGCCGCCCGGCCTAAATCACTGATCTTGTCGCGGTCCTTGTTCGACAGGTCGAGAAGTTGCTGCGCCGTTTCCACAGCCTGGGTGGCGGTGACGATCACGGCCTCGGCAAAGAAATCGAGCCAGGCTTCCCAGTCGCCGGTCATGCGCACGTTGTTGAGCAGCTCGTAGTAATACTGTCGGTGTGTTTTAAAATAAAGGCTCAGGTAGAGCATCGGCTCCCGGAGCATTCTTTGTTCGCACAACAGCAGCGTGATCAACAGGCGGCCCAGGCGGCCGTTGCCATCCAAAAACGGATGGATGGTTTCAAACTGCACATGGGCCAATGCGGCCTTGAGCAGCGCAGGGGTGGGTTCCGGCTGATCATGCAGAAACAGCTCCAATGTGCCCATGCAATCCAGCACATGCTCAGCCGGCGGTGGAACAAAGGCCGCATTGCCCGGTCGGGTGCCGCCGATCCAATTCTGGGTTCTTCGAAATTCACCGGGTGTCTGGTTGACACCCCGCCCCCTGGAAAGCAATACAGCATGCATTTCCCTGATCAGGCGCAGGGACAAAGGAAACCCCTTGGCCAGCCGCTTCAGCCCATAGTCCAGGGCAGCCACATAATTGCTGACCTCTCGGACATCATCCAGCGGCACACCGGGCTCCATATCCAGTTCGAAAAGCAAAAGGTCGGAAAGCGAGGACTGCGTGCCCTCGATCATTGAGGAGAGAACCGCCTCCTTGCGCACATACATGTAGAGAAACAAAGAGATATCCGGCAAAAAAGTCGAGACGCTGTCCAACCGCCCGAGAGCGAGTAGCGCCTGATCGAATTTACCGCGCAAATCCGGCGTCCAGTCAATGGAAGGATTCGGCGGCAGTGGTGCGGGGACAAAGGCTTTGGCCTTCTCGCCCACCGTTGCTATCGTAACGTATTGTCCCTGGAGTTCTCGTTTCATCGCTTAACCGTATCCTATAATAAGGTTTTCTTTATTTTAACTTATCGCCTTTTCCTAAAATAAAGAAAACTGAAACAGGAGTCAAGCGCTTTCGCTAAAAATGTGCAAACTCTTTTAAAACAAGGGAAAATAGAAAAACCGTCGCCCTCGAGAGTGGTCCCGGAGAGACGGGTTTGTCTTTTCTAATTGGTGGAGGCGGGGGGAATCGAACCCCCGTCCGAAAGTCTTCAACAGTAGAATCTACATGCTTACCCGGTTTCACTTGTTCATCCAACCGGAAACTGAAACCGGTAAACCGCCGGCCGGACGCCCTCCATTTAGTTTCTCTCCGGCTCCCCTGAAGGGGGGAGAACCTTTGAAGATTCCGCTAATGTGACGCCCTGTCCCGTTCCGCGGAAAAAACGGGGAGGACGACTGCGATTATTTACGCAGCTAAGGCTAACTGATTGTTGGCACTTAATAGTTTTCACCATGGATTTACGAGGAACGGTGACCCCTCGACATGCATCTACTGCCTCAATTACTCCCGTCGAACCCATTACGCCCCCTTTACGAAAGGAGATGCTGCTGATCGTCCCGAGAAAGGAAACAGCACTTAACAATATATTTATTATACAACAGTTCCAGTGCCGGGAGGATAAATCCGCACAGCTGGTTTATAATCCTGGCAGGAACGTTTTTCAAGGTACATATCATATGGGCATTGCTACTGACATCATCATCCTGGTTGTCTTCTCCTTTTTCGCCGGCCTCCTGATGCAGAGGCTGGGACAGCCCCTGATCCTCGGGTATATCCTGGCGGGTATTCTCCTTGGGCCGCACACCGGCCTCCTTACCCTCACCCGTATCCATGATATCGAGCTGCTGGCCGAGATAGGGGTCGCGCTGCTGCTCTTCGCCCTGGGCGTACGCATGCTTGATATCGACTTCGGTGACTGGAAGACCGGCATGCTGGGTGCGCTGCTCTGTCCGCTGTCGGGGCTGATACTGGCGCTGCCTCTGATCTGGTTGCTGGGGCTCTCCGGTCTGCAGGCC
>CAZOGT010000028.1:4047-16654 GCA_964579015.1 uncultured Acidobacteriota bacterium
GGGACCTGAACCCGGTAAGGAAAATCGCCCTTATCGGCACCCCGATCCAGATGCTGCTGACCATCGCCATGGGCTATGGAATAGGGCTGCTGATGGGCTGGGACTGGAACCAGTCAATCTGGTTCGGAGCGCTGATATCGCTTTCCAGCACCATGGTTATCCTCAAAACACTGATGAGCAAAGGCCTCGTTGGAACGCTCTCCAGCAAGGTGATGATCGGCATGCTTATCGTCCAGGACCTGGCAATAGTTCCGCTGATGGTGATTCTCCCCCAGATAAATGATCCGGCGGGGGGATTCTCTATGCTTGGCTACTCCGCGCTCAAGGCCGCAATCTTCATCACGGCCATGGTTATTCTCGGCACCAGGCTGCTTCCGAGATTTATGGAACTCATTGCCAAGCTCGGCTCCAGGGAACTTTTCCTGGTGGCCATCACCGCAATCGGACTGGGCATCGGTTATGTAACCTACCTGGTCGGGCTCTCCTTTGCCTTCGGCGCTTTTGTCGCGGGCATTGTGCTGAACGAATCAGACTACGGGCACCAGGCCCTGAGCGATATCATTCCGCTGCGGGATCTTTTCGGTCTTCTCTTCTTTGCTTCAATCGGAATGCTCCTGAATCCCTCTTTTCTCATTGCGAACCTCGGGAGCGTGGCTCTGCTGGTAGTGGTGGTCAGCCTGGGGAAAGGCTTTATTTTCTGGGCTCTGGCCCGGATATTCAAATACGGAAACATAGTGCCCCTCTCGGTCGGGATGGGGCTGTTCCAGGTCGGCGAATTCTCCTTTGTCCTGGCCAGGGTAGGAATTACCACGGAATCGATAACCAGTGAATTCTACACCATTATCCTCACAGCCACGGTCATCACCATGGTACTTACCCCAATTGTTTCCGGGCAGACTGTGCGGATATATTCACTGAGAAATCGATGGTTTCCGCATGAGCCGCTCGATACCATGAACCTTCCGAAGGAGGGCCTCAGTAACCATGTTATCATCGCCGGAAACGGACGGGTGGGATCCAGTATTGCCAAGATCCTCAAGCGTCTCGATCTGCAGTTCGTGTTAATCGAACTTGATCAGCGAAAAGTTGAAAGAGCAAAAAAAAATAATTTATCGGTGGTTTACGGAGATGCAGCCAACCAGACAGTCCTGGATGCCGCGGGAATCGAAAAGGCTTCTATGCTGGTGGTGACAATCCCGGGGATCGTGGAATCAAGAAACATAATGCTCACGGCAAAAAGACTGAACAGCAACCTGGAGATTGTGGCCAGGACTTCGGATGCGGAGTTCCTGCCGGTCTTCAAGGAACTCGAAGTTACCGAGGTGGTGCTTCCTGAATTGGAGGCCAGCCTGGAAATGACAAGGCTGATTCTGGTGTATTTGAATATTCCCCCTATAAAAATCCAGGAGTGCACTGATACTTTGCGGCAGGAACTTTTTGCTCCCCTCTTCTCATCAATAGTAAAGAATCAGAATCTGGCCCAGCTCAGGGCCGCGGAACAGCTGTTCACCCTGCAGTGGGTGGAAATAGGCCCGGAAAGCTTCCTGGTCGGCAGGAGCATTGTGGAATCGAGGGTAGGCACCGTCACCCGTGCCACAATCGTCGGAGCAATACGAAACGGGGACCTGATAGTAGGCCTGCGCCCCAGCTTTGTTTTTGAGCCCGGAGACCTGATCGCGATAGTCGGAGCAAAGTCAGCGAGAAGGAACTTTCAGAACCTGGCGGAAATCAAAATCGGTGGATAGCTGAAAACCCCGGGATAGTGCTGCAGGCTTCCGTCATGTCGCATCCGATTTATTTCATACCCTCCTTATAATCTGAACGTGAAAGACTTTTTGGGTGTAACTGCCTTAACGGGAATAAGAATCATGCTGACAATCGGCCTGACCGGAGGAATAGCTTGCGGAAAGAGCACGGCATCAGCCCATCTTGCACGGCTGGGAGCCCATCGGATCGACGCGGACAGGCTGGCACGGCAGGTGGTGGCTCCCGGGAAACCGGCACTGGCTGAAATATCAGCGGCTTTCGGGCCCGGCCTCATCCGCCCCGACGGCACCCTGGACCGGGAAGCCCTGGGCGGGATTGTGTTCAGCAGCCATTCCCGGCTGAAAAAGCTCAACAGTATTGTCCATCCCTACATCTTTGAGGAACAGTCCCGGCAGATCGATGCCCTGGCCGGGAAATCGGATAACCCGGCAGACCTGACCATTGTTGTTGATGCCGCTTTGCTGATCGAAACGGGGAGGCACACAACCTACGACCTGGTCTTGGTTGCTCACTGTCCTGAACGAATCCAGATACGGCGCATCAGGGCCAGGGACGGGTTCTCCCGCGACCAGGCCCTGCAAAGGATCCTCCGGCAGATGCCCCTGCTGGAAAAGGTTGACTATGCGGATTTCGTCATCAGTACCTCCGGGAGCAAGGCGGAAACAAGGAGGCATATCGAGTACCTCTGGAAGATAATCCAGCTGGAAAGGGACCGCTGGCTTTCACGGAAACAGGAGTAGCCCTCAGTGTTCCCCGGACCGGCCGGCGAAGCTGCCGAACATTAACGGACGGGGTCACGAATAGACAAGCAGGGCCGCCAGCAGGGGAACCATGATTTCATGATGCCCGGTCAGGGAGATTCCTTTACCTCCGCTGCTGACAGGCCTTCCTACAACATTCTGCCGCGGCCGGTAATGCTGGATGAAGTCCATGTTGGCGGTAGTGAAATCGGTGAGTTCCGCGCCTGACCCCCGGACCAGGGATACCGCCTTGAGAAAGACTTCGGGCAGGAGCACGGCTGAGCCCAGGTTCAGGTAGACTCCCCCGCCCTGCAGCAGGGACACCTGGTAGGTAAACACCTCAAAGTCCACCATCGAACCTTTGCCCAGCACCGCGCCATCCGCAGACGGATGCATATGGATCACGTCCGTGCCCAGGGCCACATGGGAGGTAAGCGGGATTCCGCGGCGATAGGCCTGGATCACCAGGGAGGAATGAGCAAATTCAGGAGCTTCCCTATCCAGGAACCGGCCGAGGGACTCTCCCAGGCCCAGGCCTTCGGCCACGCCTTCCCTGAAGGCCAGGTTCATCATCCGTCCGGTCTCCTCGGTAAGCCCGAATGAGCCTTGTTTCAGGGCCTCTGCAACGTCCTCGGAAGTCTTCCCTGCGAGGGCTATCTCGAAGTCATGAATCACCCCGGAGCCGTTGGTGGCCAGTGCGCTGACAAAGCCCTGATCCATCATCTCAATCAAGACCGGAGCCAGGCCCACTTTCACGACGTGCCCGCCAAATCCCCAGATTATCGGCTTCCTCCGGGACCTTGCCTCCCTGACAGCCGCCACCAGGGCCCTGAGGTCATCAGCGGCCAGAAAATCGGGCAGGGAGTCTAGAAATTCGCACAGGGTCCCGTTGCGGGGAAAGCCGGCAAAATTCCGGACATCCACCAGGGACGGCCGGTCAAAAAGAGAACGGGTAGGAGGTTTCACGGATTTGAATCTCTCATGTTCAGACATATCTTGGCTCCTGCTGTCTGGAATTGTAAACGTTAGACATGGGTTTATCCAGGCTGCCGGGAAGCGGCATCCAGATGTTTCCTCAGGGCCTGTCCGGTATAGGATCCTGGGGCTTGAGCCACCTCTGAAGGTGTCCCCTCGGCAACGATCTTTCCGCCTTCCTCCCCGCCCTCGGGACCGAGGTCAATAACCCAGTCAGAGCTCCTGATGATATCAAGGTTATGTTCGATGATCACTACAGTGTTGCCGAGATCAGCCAGGCTGTGCAATATCTGCAGCAGGTTCCGGACGTCTTCAAAGTGGAGGCCGGTGGTCGGCTCATCCAGGATATAGAAGGTCCGGCCCGTAGACCGGCGGCTCAGTTCCCTGGCCAGCTTGACGCGCTGGGCTTCACCTCCGGACAGGGTGGTGGAAGACTGCCCGAGGGAAATGTATCCCAGGCCGACATCGAGGAGAGCCTTGAGCCTGCTCCTGACAGGAGGGATACTTTCCAGGAGATCAAAAGCCTCCTCAACAGTGAGTTCCAGGACATCAGCAATGGATTGCCCCTTGAATTTGACGGAAAGGGTTTCCGAATTATAGCGGGAGCCATCACAAATTTCACAATGGACAAACACATCCGGGAGAAAGTTCATCTCAATCCTGCGCTGGCCTTCTCCGCCGCAGGCCTCGCAGCGGCCGCCCTTGACATTGAAACTGAAACGGCCCGGCTTGTAGCCGCGCATCCCGGCCTCGGGAAGGGCGGCAAAAAGCTCCCGGATGGGAGTGAACACCCCGCAGTAGGTGGCGGGATTGGAGCGGGGCGTGCGCCCGATGGGTGACTGGTCAATTTCAATCACCTTGTCGATATTCTCCAGGCCCGTTATTTCCCGGAACCTCCCGGGCTCAGCCAGGGACTTGTACATATGACGGCTCAAAGCCCTGTAGAGGACCTCGTCCACCAGGGAGGATTTTCCGGCCCCCGATACCCCGGTCATGCTGATCAGCTTTCCCAGGGGAAACCGCACATCAATATTCTTGAGGTTATGATGTTCAACCCCCTTGATCTCGAGAAGCTTCCCGTTGCCCCGTTTGTTACGGGTAATAACCGAGGACTCCTTTCGTCCGGAAAGGTATGCCCCGGTCAGGGAGTCAGGGCACTGTTCAAGGTCCCGGACAGTTCCGGAGGCAATCAGCTCCCCTCCCAGCGCCCCGGCTCCAGGACCCAGGTCCAGAAGGTGATCGGCAGCCCTTATCGTCTCCTCGTCGTGCTCCACCACCACAACTGTATTTCCCAGATCCCTCAACTCAGCCAGCGATTCAATCAGGCGCCTGGTGTCGCGGGGATGCAGGCCTATGGAGGGTTCGTCAAGCACATAGAGAACTCCCTGCATCCGGGACCCGACCTGGGTGGCCAGCCGCACCCGCTGGGCTTCTCCCGCAGACAGTGTATCGGCTCTACGGTCCAGGGAAAGGTAATCCAGCCCGACCGTGACCAGGAACCTGAGCCTCTCAACAACCTCCCGCAGGACCGGTTCCGCCACCATTGCGTCCCTTGCGGAGAGCCTGATATCCAAAAACTCCCGCAAGGCAGCCTTCAGGGGCAGGCTGCAGTAATCGGAAATCGATTTTCCGTTTACTTTCACGGCCCGGCTCTCCGGCCTCAGCCTGCTCCCTCCGCAGGATGAGCAAGCGGCCTCCTTCATGAAACTCCGGAGCTGCTCTTTGCGGGCCCGGCTTTTAGTTGACTCCATTTTCTCATTGAACCAGGAGGTTATCCCTTCGAACCTGGAACTGTAGCTGACTCCCCCGTAACTGAATTCAATCCTTTCTCTCAAGCCGCTGACCAGCGCCTGGCGGAGGATTCCGGGAGCCTGGTCAAATCTTGTCGAAGGGGGTATCTCAAAATGGGCCAGGAGAGCTGCAAGGGATGTGTCGAGAAAGCTCTCAAGGTTGCGGTCGGAAAGGGCGATGTCCACTTCATTGCAGGGAACGGCCGTATCAGTGATTAATTTCTCGAGATTCACCTGGAGTCTGTGCCCTATGCCATTGCATTCCGGACAGGCCCCGAACCTGGAATTAAAAGAGAAACTGCGGGGCTCCAGCACGGGAATGCTGACATCACAGTCCGGGCAGGCCAGAATTTCAGAAAAAAGCAGGTCCTCCTCATTCTCCCTCGACACCACGACCAGTCCGCTCCCAATCTGAAGGGCATGCTTTACCGACATCTCAATTCTCGAGCGGAATCGTTCCGAAACAGCCAGGCGGTCAATTACGATTTCAATGGTGTGGCTGCCGTGCCGGTCAAGGGAGGGAGGCTCCTCAAGGAGGGCCAGTGCTCCGTCCACCCTGGCCCTCATGAAGCCGAGCTTCAGGAATTTCTCAAACAGCGCCCGGTATTCCCCCTTGCGGCCCCTCACCACCGGCGCCAGGATATGGACCCTGGTCTCTTCGGGGATTTCCAGAATCCTCCGCACAATGGCATCAGGCGCCTGCCTGGTCACCTCCCGTCCGCAGACCGGGCAATGGGGATGCCCGACGCTGGCATAGAGGAGGCGCAGGTAGTCATAAATTTCGGTTATGGTTCCGACTGTTGAGCGCCCCCCCCCGGCAGTGGTCTTCTGTTCAATGGCAATGGCAGGGGACAACCCTTCGATCAGGTCCACTTCCGGTTTTTCCATCTGTTCCAGGAACTGGCGGGCGTAAGTGGACAGGGACTCGATGTACCTTCGCTGTCCCTCGGCAAACAGGGTATCAAAGGCCAGACTTGACTTTCCCGAACCGCTCAGGCCGGTAACAACCGTCAGGGAATTCCTTGGAATCTGGAGGTGCAGGTTCTTCAGATTGTGCTGCCTTGCGCCTTGTATGGAAATCGATTTCATTGCAATAACCTGCCGTCCCAATTGCTGCCACATTAAGCAGGCAAGGTGTCAAAGGGCCTGCGGGCCAATTATAACCGGAAGCAGCGAAGGGAAGCGGAAGGAAGCATACCCTAACGGAACAGGACCCTTTTCTCGACCACTTTCCCGTCCCTCACGTAGCTTAGCACCACCGGTTCCAGACTGGCGTCCATCATCCTGGCCAAGTCTGAGGAGGATTTCAGTATCTGTTTGTCGATCATTATCAACACATCTCCAGCCTTCAGCCCGAGATGGGAGGCAAGGCTGCCGGGTTCCACAGCCTCTACCAGGAGCCCCTTTCCAGTGGGTGATTTGAAAAACTCGGCAAGCTGTGCGGTAAGCGGCCCCACCTGGATGCCGATATTTCGGCGCTGGTAGGAGGGAACCGGCCGGAACCTGACATTCTGGGAAAGCTGCTCGGGGCTGCTCATTACCGGCGGTATGTCGAGAGCCCATTCATAGGCCGGCTTTTGATAAACCGGGGACCTGCCCAGGGCCATTTCGTATTCCTTTTCAATGCCTGTCCTCACGACAGTCAGCCTGACGTCCCGCAGAGGACCGCTCCATTTTACCGCCTGAATAAAGTCCTCCACCCGGGCCAGGGGTTTGCCGTCAAAAGCTACAATTGTATCTCCGGCTCGGAGACCCACTTCCAGAGCCGGGCTGCCGTCTACTACCCTGGTCACCCGAACTCCTGACTCAGCGGCATCAATATACACCCCTATCCATCCGGACTCCAGGAAGCCTCCCTTCATTTTCCGGAGCTGGTGCAGGGATTCCCGGACAGTCTCTATCGGAAACACCTTGAATTCCATAGCCCTCCGGCTTAATCCGGTTGGGCTGGAAGAGACTCCCAGGCCCACCAGGCGGCCTTGATCATCAAGGACAAAGGAGGCCCTCCTTTGGGGATTATTCCTGAAATGACCCCTCCCGGCACTTTCCCTGTCCGTCTCTGCGGCCCTGATGGTCTGGACCGGGCCAAAAACATTCCTGGATGACTCAATGACTTTATATCGGCTCTGGACCCACCCTGAGCCGTCCCACGACATCACCTGGAAGAACCCCTCCTCAATTCCCCGTCCGAAGACCGCCTGTTCCCCGGGAGGAGCTGAGACCTTCAGAAAGGCCACGGACAATCTCTGGTCCACGCCGAGAAGCTCGGCGCTGACATCCTCTCCCCTGACACTCCCCGCGACCGAAAAGGATCCCTGGGGAGAGCTGAGCTTAAGAGGATCAGGGATATAAACCGCAACATGCCCCATGGCATCCATCAATACTCCACTATATTCAGTGACTTCAACTATCCGGGCATCTTTCACCAGGAACTCCCGGTGAAGTAAGCCCTCGAAATGTTGTCTCCACTTGATTCTGACAAAGGGATTTTTACCGGCAGGACCCGCAGCTTCTCCCATGAGAAAAGGGCAGAATGCTCCAGGCAGCGGGGATAATAAAAAAGAAACGATTAAGATTCCTATAAAACCCCGCCTGCGAATGCAGCTAATAACTGACAGTATGATAGTGTGTAGTCTCATCAGGAATCTCTGTGCGGTGGATTTCAATAACCGGGGGCAGCCTCAAGATCAGGGCCTCTTCATCTTCGGAATCTATGGTTACTTCCATGTAGGAATTTTCGTCCGGGTCCAGTGCGTAATCCGGGACACCCTTCGCCTCCATGGAATCATTAAACCCTTCTTCCGCGGCAAAAATCCCGGAAGTCCATGCCCCATCGTTTCCCAGCTGGTCCCAGGTCAGCAGGGCGCCTGTCAGGCAAGCTGCCAGGCTGAAACTGGCCATAACAGAGCGAAAGGAAAACCATCCCCCTGAACTTCTCCCTTCGTGGGTACTTATAACCCTGTCATGAAAACCTTCAGGGGCCCGTACCTGGTATCGCAACTCCCCGGAAAGAGCATCAAGTTCCCGGATACTGCGATAAAATTCCCGGCATTCAGCACAGGCTTCGAGATGCTCCGTTATTTCCTTCTCCCTGCCGCACGAAAGGCTTTCAGTCAGCATATGCTGGATTTCGGTGCATTTCATAGTACGCCCTGTAATTTCTCTCTCAACAATAGCTTGGCCCTGTGAACCCTTGATTTTACAGTCCCCTGGGGGAGGTTAAGCACGTGGGAAACTTCTTCGTACGATAAATCCTGTATTTCCTTAAGTAAAAAAGGCACCCTGTAAGTCTCGCCGAGAGAGCACACCGCAACCCGGAGAAGATCTGCTTTTTCGTTTTTTTCCAGGGCCTTGCCTGGGCAGAATGTCAGGTCAGGGAGAAAGGCCTCCTCGCTCGGAGCCTCTTCGCCCGACCTGAAGCAATCAAGCACATTCCTGAAAAAGAAACGCCCCTTCTTGTTCCTTCCCCGGAGCTCGTCTATGGCAATATTCGTGGCAATTCGATACAGCCAGGTAGAAAACTTGTATTTACCTTCATATTTATGAGCGTTTTTGAACACCCTGATGAAGGTCTCCTGGGTGAGATCCACAGATTGCTCATAGTCGTGGATTATCCCGTTGATATAATTGACAATCCTGTCCTGGTAACGTGTTACCAGCTGATCGAATGCAGGACTCTCTCCCTCCAGGAATGCTTCAAGAAGGACTTTGTCCTCCAGGGTGACTTCTTTAGCTGCAGCAAATGTTGAATTCATCATTTTCAATTAGTTTAGACGAAACCAGTATATGCTTAGTTTCAAATTTTTTCAAAAACCATGCCAGCCCCCAAATCCCTGAAAAACTGCTATTTGGCGTCGTACCAGCTCTCACCGACAGCCAGGGAGACTTTAAGGGGAACACTCATCCTGTAAACATTCTCCATTCCATCCTTAACCAGTGAAGCCAGGTCCTTCTCTTCGGATTCCAGGGCTTCAAAAACAAGTTCGTCATGAACCTGGATGATCAAACGGCTCTGCATCCTCTTTTCCCTGAGCTTCCGGTCAATGGAAATCATCGCCATCTTTATCAGGTCTGCGGCAGTTCCCTGGATGGGGGCATTTACCGCGGTCCTTCCGGCAAATTCCCTCAGGTTCCGGTTTTTACTGTTTATTTCCGGAATGGGCCTGATTCGGCCGAAAACAGTCTTTACACAGCCGTTCTCCCGAGCCTCCTCCAGGATATTGTCCGTCCATTCCCGGACTCCCCGGTAACGCTCAAAATATTCATTTATAAACTTTTGCGCCTCATCCCTGGATATGCCGAGACTCCTGGCCAGGCTGAAGGCGCTCTGCCCGTAAATGACTCCGAAATTGATTACTTTAGCCCTTCTCCGCAATTCTCTTTCATCAATACCGGAACTGGTTCCAAAGACCTCCTCTGCGGTCCTGCGGTGAATATCCTGCCCAAGGTTGAAAGCTTCCACCAGGACCGGGTCCCCGGACAAATGAGCTAAAATCCTCAACTCAATCTGGGAATAGTCCGCTGCCAGGATGCGAAAACCGGAAGCAGGGATAAAGGCCTTCCTGATCCGGCGGCCTATTTCGCTCCTGATCGGAATATTCTGAAGATTGGGGTTACTGGAAGAGAGCCGGCCGGTTGAGGTGACCATCTGGTTATAGGATGTGTGGATTCTCCCGGTCCGGGGATTGATCAGCTTAGGCAGGGCATCCAGATAGGTATTCTTGAGCTTTGACAACTCCCGGTATTCAAGAATCAGCCTGGCAATCTCATGTTCACCGGAGAGGGCTTCCAGGACCTCGACTCCGGTTGACCGATGCCCGGCCTTTCCGGCTTTCCTGGGAGCCGGTAAATCCATCTTCTCAAACAGGACTGAAGAAAGCTGCTTGGGAGAATTCAGGTTAAAGGACTCCCCGGCAAGGAAATAAATGCGCCTGGCAACCCGCTCTGATTCCAAGCCGATTTCCGAGGACATTTCAGCCAGCATCGACCGATCAACGCCGACACCAAGTCTTTCCATCTCAGCGAGCACCCGAACAAGCGGCAGTTCAACATCCCGCAGGAGGCCTCCCATTCCCTTCTCTTCAACCAGTGGAACCAGCTTTTCCTTCAGCCTTAAAACCATCACAGCTTCATCGCACAGGGTGTCCTCACCTACATCCGGAATAAGTGAATACTGCCGGCTCTGGCTGTCAATCCGGTGATTAAGATAGGTCCAGCTGACCTGCCCAAGGGAAAAGTCCTTCCCCTCTGAATTAAGCAGATAGGCCATCAGCATGGTATCGAAAATTTCGGTCCCGCTGAAGGAAAAACCTGCTGCTTCCCCGGCCATTAAGAACGGCTTGAAATCATGGACGGCCAGTCCTGAAGGAGAGTCTATCAGCCTGGCAACGGCAGCGCCCTGGTCGCTCAGCAGGGAACGCCCTACAAACCAGCCTTCAGTGGCGGACACCCCGATCGCTATCCCTTGCAGTTCTTCGTTTTCATTGATCCAGGTCGCTATTCCCACATCCCTGTTCTGAATCCTTTTGGCCAGCCTGTTTAAATCTCCCGCTTTCCTGATGGTGTGGACAGCAATCTCCTGGCCAGCTTCAGGGGAAGGGACAAAATCCTTGACCATGGTAGAGAATCCCCAGGCGGAGAAAAGATCCCTGATCTTCTCATTATCCGGCTCGGAAAGAGCCAGGTCTTCGAGATCAAAGTCTATGGGCAGGGCACCATGCAGCCTGATCAACTCACGACTCTCAAGAATTGCGTCCTTGTTCTTCTGCAGGCTTTCCCGATAACTCTTGCGCTTAACGTCCCGGCTTTTCTCAAGAAGGGCATCGAGTGATCCGTATTCTGAAATCAGGGCTTTAGCCCCCTTTTCACCAATACCCGGAGCTCCGGGTATGTTATCTGAAGCATCCCCGATCAGGGCCAGCACGTCGACCATCTGCCCTGGTTCAACCCCCCATTTCGCCTTCACCCCTGCCGGGTCAACCAGGTTCATGTTACGGGTATCAAGAAGTGAAACGGAGGAGGAGACCAGCTGATACAAGTCCTTGTCAACCGTGACAATCACCACCTCAAGGCCTTTTTCCACGGCCCTGGAAGTCAGCGTGGAAATAATATCATCAGCTTCATACTTTGGAAGGGATATTACAGGTA
This sequence comes from uncultured Acidobacteriota bacterium, assembly GCA_964579015.1. GTDB lineage: Bacteria > Acidobacteriota > UBA6911 > RPQK01 > JAPXNP01. The sequence goes on from CAZOGT010000028.1 coordinate 15,467, forward strand.
TGCCAAAAGCCAGGCACAGCTCCCTGATCAAGGGCAGCTGGTCCACCAGGTCTTCCGGCATTTTCGGGCGCGTGGCCTTGTAGGCCTCAAACTTTTCATGCCGGACCGTAACGCCTCCAAGGTCAAAGGCCACAGCCAGGTACTCAGGCTTCTCTTCCTCGAGTATCCTTCTGAGCATCAGGGCAAAGCCGTAAACAGCATTGGTCGGTACACCCTGATCATTACTCAGGCCATGAATCGCGTAATAGGCCCTGTATATCTGGGACATTCCGTCTATCAAAAATAATCTGGGCAAAAAAGAAATCTCCTCTCAACTGTCAAAAACCTGTTTTCCGAAAGGTCTATTCCAGCCGGCTTCGCTGGCCGGCAATTTTCAACAGATACTTCCCGTAACGGGTATTCCTCATCCCGGAAGCCCTCTCCCGCACATCATCAACACTTATCAGGCCATTTTCCAGGGCTATCTCTTCCAGGCAGGCTACCTGCAGCCCCTGTCTCATTTCAAGGGTCTGGATAAAATTAGCCGCCTGCAGAAGCGACTCAGGGGTTCCGGTGTCCAGCCAGGCTATCCCCCTCCCCATTTTCTCCACCATCAGGGTTCCTGATTCCAGATAAACCCTGTTCACATCGGTTATTTCCAGCTCCCCCCGGGCCGAAGGTTTGAGGGAAGCTGCGATTTCCAGCACCCGGTTATCGTAGAAATAGAGCCCTGTTACAGCATAGTCGGAGCGGGGATTCTCCGGTTTTTCTGCCAGGCTCACCGCCCGCCCCAATTTATCGAACTCCACCACTCCGTACCTTTGCGGATCCCTTACCTGGTAAGCGAAAACTGTGGCACCCCTATCCTTTGACGAGGCCCTGACCAGCATCTCCTGCAACCCCTGACCATAAAGAAGGTTGTCTCCCAGGATCAGGGAAACCGAACTCTCCCCTACAAAATCCTTCCCGATCAGAAAGGCCTGGGCTATGCCCTCCGGACGAGGCTGCACGGCATAGGAAAACTCCAGCCCGATATCAGCACCGTCACCCAGGAGGTGCCTGAAGCTTCCGATATCCTCAGGAGTTGATATGATCAGGATTTCCCTGATTCCAGCCTGCATCAGTATTGATACGGGATAATAGATCATCGGCTTGTCATAAATAGGCATAAGCTGTTTACTGACAGCCCGCGTAAGAGGGTACAGCCTC
>CAZOGT010000029.1:0-16562 GCA_964579015.1 uncultured Acidobacteriota bacterium
ATCCAGACCATTAAACGCTCACTTTTCAGATCCGGGCAAGAGATCACTTGCCCGGATCATTCCTGTTAATTACCGATCCCTTACCTGGCTTTCCCCCATGATGGACTTGACTAGAACTGTTGCCCGGGATGATTCCTTTTCCGGTATTGAAACCGACCATCTTCTTGAGAGGCTGAAGCTGGGAGATGAAACCGCCTTTGCTGAGCTTTTTCAACTCTATAAGGACATGGTCTATACCCTTGCCCACAAGCTGCTTGTTGACAAGACTGAAGCAATGGATGTGACCCAGGAGGTATTCATAAACCTTTTCAGGCGTGTGGATGGATTCAGGGGTGAATGTTCACTCAAGACCTGGGTTTACAGGATAGCTTTGAACCAGGCGGCTAACCGCAACCGCTGGTGGAAAAGAAGGTCCAGGGATCATGCTTTGTCACTGAGCCTTGACCAGTGCACAAATGAAAATGCGTCTTTTGACATATCCAGCCGAAACCCTTCTCCCGCCAGGCAAATGCTTGATTCCGAGATACGGGAGGAGTTCAGAAGAGCCCTGAATGAGCTTTCATTTGACCAGAGGGTTGCTGTTGTCCTCAGAGATGTTGAAGGTCTGAGTTGTGAGGAAATCTCAGAAATCACGGGTGTCCAGACGGGCACTGTCAAGTCCAGGATAGCCAGGGGCAGAGAACATCTCCGATGTTTAATGAAGGATTTCCAGGGAGGAGGCCGTTTATGAAATGTTCGGCTTTCGTAAGGAATGTTCACGACTTCATGAATAAATCCCTTTCTCCCAGGCAGACCATGGAAATGCGGAAGCATCTTGAAGCCTGCCGGCAATGCGAACGCCTGTACATGGAGTATTCCAGTGTCAGGGAGCTGCTCGCTGAAAGGCATAAATTATCATCGACTGCTTCCCGGAGAACTTTTCGCCGGATTTTGATATCAAGCAGGTGGACTGTTGTCAAGGAACTGGCTCTTGCCCTGGACTGGCTCAGAGTCTACTGGAGGGATTTGGACAGCAGGTTCATATGGTCCAAGGTGTATGCGGTACCCTTAACCTGTGCTCTTTTCGGCCTTACCATGTTGAACCTTCATATTGGAGTGGCTGAGCACCCGGCCGTGCCGGACATGAATTTCTTCGGAGTAAACGGCACACAGGATATCCTTGATCATTCCGCTCCCCCTCCTTCATTCAGAAGGGTGACGGCAAAGCAGTCACGGCCGGACATAACCAGGCTCGTGAGTACCGCCCGGAAAAAGCATTACGATGACTCTCTTTTCGTTGTCGCTGAAATAACTCCTCAAGGGAATGCGGAAATTGGGCATGTATTGGAGTATCCAAAGAACGCCGGCCTCCTGGCTGCAGCGGATGAAGCCCTGCAGAAGAGCCATTTTGAACAGTGTGCTGAGATGGACGAGACCCTTGTCCTGTTCTCATTCTACAAGATCGACGTCTGGGAGGGTTCCCGGGTAGACCCATACTTCAAGATCCGATTTCCAAATTGATTGCCTGAAGACAGTTCCATTACCGGATGCGTCGGACTATCCGGGAGAGAAACCCGGCATCTCGAATCTGAACGCAGCTCCCGGAGCGAAGCAGGCCCTTATTCGAATCTCCGGCTCCCTGTCCCGATATTTCCATTGTCGTCTACGGCCCTCACCTGTATCGCAGTTGTTCCGGAAGGTACTTGTACCTGGTAGGTTTCCCTGCGGCTGTCGGTAATCCCATCTTCCGGAAAAGCGACCATCCATTTCCGGGCATCCAGGGAGTATTCCACCCTGAACAGGCGGGTTGCTTCGGTTGTTACCGAGAACACTGCGCTGCCGGGTTCGGAATTGTTTTCCCAGAAAATTTCGGGAGCCCTGTTGCTGATACGGAAACTCTTGCTTATCAATTCGTCTGTAAGGGCCGAATCAATAGGATTGGCCGGCTGATCTGAGGCACTGATCTTGACCCGGTAATCTCCGTCAGGAAAACTTGCCCCGTCCAGAGTAAAAAGCGGTTCCGTAAGATCGTCGACAAGCAGCTGCCATTCATCACCGGTTTCGCCGGAGATGGAAACTGAATAGACCAGATCATCCTTATTGGGATCTGAAGCCTTCCATGAGATGCTCCTGGAAGCCGGAATATAGACTTTTCTGGCCATTGGTGAAGGCATTGGGGTTTCAAGTTCCCTTATGTTTTTAGGGAGGGCCCGCAGGTGCGCCCCATCCGGCCCTCCCGGAAAGGTTCCCCCGGCAGGCGGTGAGGTCTGGTTTTCGGCAAAGGCTATCCCGTTGGAATGAACTGTGAGGCTGCTGATCCGGGGTGGAAGATTAAACTGTTGGTATGTAACCGAGACTGAATCGACGGAATTTTCGTCCGTAAGGAGAGCGCCGCCCCTGGTCTCCGGCTTGTACAAAAGCTTCCATTGTAAATAGCGGCTGGGTGGGCTGGTGATGCGATTTCCCTCGGTATCGGAGTATGCCTGGGACCAGTCGCTCCAGGTGTCTCCGGGTTTTTTGGTATTTCCACTCCTGGTATAAAGGGAAATTCCTTCCGGTTGTGTAGGATTGTTTATGGTCCAGCTGATGTTTCCCCACCTGCTGGTGGAACCGGAATCTACAATCTCTGAAAGGTATTCCCCGCTTTCTTTTGGTTCCTGATCTATCCTTATCAGTTTTCCCAGGTTGCTGGTGGCGGCATAGATATCCGGACCGGAAACAATCAACCGGGTGACCTGTTCTTCTTCCGTGTCAAGCAACAGGGTTTTGAAACCCCTGGTATCAAGGGCAATGATCCGGCCCTTGTTTCCAGTGGCCAAAATCAGGCTCCCATCGTTTCTTACGGCAATATCAAAGGCAATTTCGGAATCAGAAGCGTAAATGCTCCTCACGAGTCCTTCCCGGTCGATCCTGTATACCTGCAGTTTCCCGACCAAAGCAGTATCAACCTTCTCTATCTCCTCTCCGTTTCCCGATCCACTGTTCGATTCCTGGGATGAGGCGACTGCTGCTGCGGCTGCAGCCGTTACCGTCTGCCTGGATTCCCCCGAAAGAGCTGCGGCATAAACAATTCCGTAACGGTCAACAGCCAGGGCTTTGATCTCTTCCAGGCTTGAATCCAGGAGTGTAAACGCCTTTGCTTCGCCCTGGGTCGATATTCTGTAGAGGAGTCCTTCCGGGGCGCTTCCTGCCAGTAGATTTCCCTCGAGATCCAGCTCCATGGTGACTATATGGGTTTCCTGGCTGTCAAAGAATTCAGTCTTATTTCCAGCCGGGTCCACCTTGTATATCAGTCCCCGGGTCCCGGTCGATACATAAAGGTTGTCATTGTCATCAAACACCAGGTCCCAAATGAATTTTTCTCCTGGATCAAAAAATATTTCGGCCTTACCCTCTTCGCTGATTCGGTACACCTTGCCTTCAGGAGCGGTCCCGGCATAAAGCCGGTTGCCTGAGTCGAGGGCCAGGGCATAGACTCCTGGTTCATCAAGGTTAACCAGTTCCCCGGTTCCGGTTCCGGATACCCTGAATACCTTCCCGCTGTTCCCGGTCCCAATGTAGATTGTGCCCTGCTCGGTGGCGGCGGCCGAGTAGATAAAGGGTTCATCAGTTTCCAGCAAAGCTGTATGGCCGGGGCCCAGCATCAGGCGGCCATCACTGGAAACGGCTATGCCTTTTGAGTCTCCTTCCAGAAAATCAAGGTAGCTGGTGAAAATTTTGACAGCCGGATCAACGGCCAGCGTAAGCTGCGACAGGATGATGACTATTGAAAATGAAAAAATGAAACGCTGCAAAAAACTCATTCTGGGTTTCCTTGTCCTATTTTACTGTGACCTCAATAATTTTTTGTCCGTCAATTACGCTTTCGCTGCGGGGAAGTTCATGCTCCATGAACACTACATACTGAATGGGGACTGTGTCGCCCTTGGTTTTTTTTGAATTGTACAAGGCCATAATTGAAGGAGGAAGGCTTGAAGACTGGAAGCCGTCGATGACAGCGCCGGGCTCTTCCCTGAAAAGCCTTACATAGAGACGATTGTTGTTTTTCAGGTTGTTGACCGCCCTTACGACCTGATCGAAGTTTTTGGGGGTGAATTCAGCTTCACGAAGCTTGGTGTCGTGCCTGGCCACGGAGATCCCGTCTCCCACCAGGATTTTTAACGTTCCGGGGCTGATGCCTTCTGGGATTTTAATGGGAAATTTTTCCGAGGAGATTTCTCCATTTTTCTTTCTCAGAAATACCGTAACCCCCAGTTCCTCTCCGGCCTTGATTTCGGTCCGGTCCATCCAGACCTTATCAAGGGAGGCGTTTTTTTCTTCTTCAACTGAAGAGATCTCCAGGCTGATTTTTTCAATTTTTATATTCTCAAAACCGCTGTTAAGTGTGAAATAGACCGGGGAGACTGCGGCGATCGTGGCTTCAGCCTGTGCGGAAGAATCCCCGGATGCGCTTTGCTGGAAATAAATTTCAGGATAGTTTTTAATGGAAATTCTGGAGATCACCTGGATTGTATGCTTTCCAACTGATTTTTCGGACGTAACCAGGGTGTTGTAAATCGTGTAGGAGAGCATCAACGGAGTAAGCAGTGAATCAGTAACTACTTCATAATGAAATGTTTTTTCTTCGTTCCTGCTGGTCTTCAAGGAAAGTTCAACGGGAATCATCTCAGCCTTCTCTCCTGATATGCCGAGAATACCTGAAGAACGGTCCTGCCTTATGGAACCGAAGGGAACGCCTGTATTGGATATTTTCAAGGAATTCATCATGGTGGGAATCACTCCGATAACTCCGGCTGAAGACATGGGGAGGTCGGTGTATCCTATTCCGAGGAAAGGGTGCCCGAAGGCATAGACCTTATTTCCGCTGACATAGGTAACCGTGCCAACCGCACTGATTTCAGCATCTCCCCTGACCAGCTGAACTGCAATGGTGCTTCCCGGCTCCACCGGGAAGGATTCTTCCCATTCTTCCGCCTGTGCGGACGCCGAGGCTGCCACCGGCGCAAATCCGAAATTTCGGAACTGGTCTGCAAAATGGTCCATCGTCCTGGGACTCAAGCCTGAAAAGTTGAGGGGTGTATAGAGCTGGGTAAGCGGGCCAAGCCTTGAATATTCCCCAGGTGCCGTAAACACTGAGGCCCGGTGCCTGGACAGGATCTCCTGCATTGAGGCAGGATTGTAAAGGTCGGAAGGGCGCATCCTGTTTCCGGCCATGAGCTGTCTCCTGGGCCCGGGGCTGAAAACATTCACCATTTCCTGAATCGGGGTTATGCCGGCGATGGGTTCAGTGGCGAAATTGAATCCGTAGGAAACGGCCCCCACCAGGGCTCCGTCTATATATACCGGGCTGCCGCTCATGCCCGAGAAAACCCCGTATTTTTCCAATTTATCGCCCTCAAGCCTGGCCAGAATCAGATTTTGCCCGGGAGCTGTATCCCTTAGAACCCCGAGAATTTCGAAGGCGAACTCCTCAATCTTTGAGCCTTCATAAATCGTGTTTCCGGTCCCCCTTAATCCCGGCTTGATGTCCTCCAAAGGAAAAAAAGCTGATTGAGAAAAGACTGACTGGGTACAGAGGTACAGGACCGTGAATAATAGGAAGCAGAGTTTTTTATTCATTTTTTATAACCGGTTCTTTTTGTTTCAACCTTAATATATTATGCCAGATTATTGATTTTGCATGATTATTATCCATCCCCGCCTTCCTTCTCCGAGCAGGAGGAGCACAAGTACACCGGGGTGAATTCTCTTTCCGGCCGGCCCTCCGCATAATTCGGGCGGACCGGGACACCGGGCCTTGAGAGAGCCTTGCTCCGGGAATGTCCTGACTCCAGCCTCAAAAGCCTTCGAATGCGGCACGGATCTTTACCTGGCGCAGTTTTGGCTTTACAATTTTTCTATGATCTATCTTGGAATTGATTGCGGAACCCAGAGCCTGAAGGTTTTAGCCTGGAGGGCTGAAACCAGCCATTGCACATCGGTCTCCTGCGCCTACGACCTGATACCGGGGCTCCCTCCCGGACACAAAGAGCAGCATCCCCGTGATTGGATTAATGCGCTCGGCTCCTGCATGCTCCAGCTGAAGGATCAAGGCGTGCCTATGGACCTGGTGAGAGGAATAGGAGTCTCAGGTCAGCAGCACGGACTTGTTGTCCTTGACAAGCATGACCAGGTCATAAGGCCTGCCAAGCTTTGGAATGATACAAGCACCTTGTCGCAATGTGAAAAAATCATGGAGCAGGCGGGAGGGGCTGAACCGTACAAGGAAGAGATCGGGAACAGTCTCCCTCCAGGGTTTACGGCCTCCAAAGTGTTGTGGATAAAGGAGAACGAGCCTCCCATGTATGAGCGCATCAGTTCGATGATGCTTCCCCATGATTACCTTGACTTTTACCTGACCGGGCAGAAGTCAGCTGAAGCCGGAGATGCTTCAGGCACCGGTTATTTCAGGGTTTCAGAAAGAATCTGGTCAGAAAAAGCACTGGGATGGATTGACCCCGGACGGGACCTGTTGTCCTGCCTCCCGCCCCTGATTGCTTCAGGGGGGATATGCGGAGGCCTTAGAAAAACCCTCTCTGAAAGCTGGGGAATCCCCTTGGGAACCCCTGTCAGCAGCGGAGGCGGCGATAATATGATGGGTGCAATAGGCACCGGCAATGTCGTGCCCGGGGTTATGACCGTGAGCCTGGGGACTTCCGGGACACTCTATTCCTTCAGTCAGGAGCCTGTAATTGATCCGCTGGGAGAAGTGGCAGCATTCTGTGACAGCACGGGAGCCTGGCTTCCCCTGGTTTGTACAATGAATGTCACTGTTGCCACTGAAATGGTCAGGAAGAATATCCTTGGTTACGAACATGCCGAGTTTTCCAGGGAAGTTGAATCCGTTTCTCCGGGAAGTGACGGCCTGGTGATGCTCCCTTTCCTGGAGGGGGAGAGGGTGCCTTCGGTCCCTGATGGCTGCGGAGTTCTATTGGGCCTCCGGCCGGCGGCCTGTTCCCCGGCCCACCTGGCCCGTGCAGCCATGGAAGGAGCTTCAATGGGCCTCAAATACGGTTTTCAAAGGCTCAAGTCGCTCGGTATTGAGACCAGTGAACTAAGGCTCACCGGGGGAGGGGCGAAAAGTCCCGCCTGGAGGCAGATTCTGGCAGATCTTTTTGGAGTCCCTGTGATCTGCCCTGAAAAAGAAGAAGGGCCTGCCTATGGTGCGGCACTGCAGGCCTGCTGGGCGGTTGAAAAAACCGAACTGGCTGCACTGGTTTCCGAATGGGTATCCCTTGACGAGACAACCAGGCACCATCCGATTGAAAAGAACCAGGCAGTTTATGAAAACCTGTACTCCCTCTATTCAACACTCTCGGACAGCATGGTGCATGGCAGGATTTTCCCCGAGCATCGAAAGTTTATCGAGTAGGGGAAACCCGGGTGAATTTTTCGGATGAATAGTACGATTTTTCCTAAAAATCAGGATGATCAATGTTAATATTAGGCTGTAATAGATTCTGTTTGGGTGGGAAAATGCTGAACAGATTAAGGCAGGGACGTTTCGCCCGGCGAGTGGCCCCGTGCCAATGCGAACTCAAAATGGTCCGGATTCCCTTTAAGTGTTAACCTGCACTGCATTCGAAAGGGGGAAGGTAGAATGACTACCTCAATCATCATCGCGTTTGTGGCCATTGCGGCGGTGCTAATCTGGACAATTCTCTCACGGAAAAAGGAAAGACATCATCTTGATAAACTCCATATTTCTCTAGAAGACCGGGTTCAGAAGCTTGAAGATGATAATATCAAGTAGATAACCTGGGTTTTCGGCTCCAAGGGCAGTACAGCGGAGCATCAAGAATAATTTTGTAATGGTTTTCCATTACATTCACGTTCATCCGGGATACAGGCATCAGGATCCCGACAATTCCTGTACCGCCAACCTTAGCCTTTGGTTGAAGTTTTCGCTGGTTTCTTCTTTAAAGGGATAGAGGGGTTCTCCGAAGTGTACCGAGATGGGGTGGAGCCTGATTTTCCTTGATCCCCGGGACCATACCTGATGGGCTCCTCTGATTCCCACCGGTACCACCGGCACCTGCAGATTAGTCGCCAGTATTGCAGGGCCTTTCTTGAACTTTTTGAGTTTCCCGTCAATTGAACGCTCCCCTTCGGGGAAGACGCAGAGTGCAAATCCTCTCCTTACGCCTTCGGCTGCCAGCCTCAACGCCTGCCTGAGTGTCTTGTCAGGGTCGACGGGGATGGTACGGATTCTCTTGCCGAGAAAGCCCAGGATGCCCTTGTTGAAGTAGTGATAGTACCCGAGGGAAACGAGGTTGTTGAGGGTCCTGTGAGGCATCAGCGAATAGACAATCACTGAGTCAAGAAAACTTACGTGATTGGGGCAGATCAGGTAGGGGAATTCTTTTGGTAAATTTTCCCGTCCGACGGCCCTCAGCCGAAAGAGAATGCGGCTCAGGTTGGCTACAGCCCATCCTGCAAAGGAAAATATCAGGCTGAACACCGGCCGTTTTCTGAGTGTCTCATCAAGCATCTTCTGGTCTTTTCGGTCGAGCGGTTCCGTGAGGATATCTTTCCAGGATTTCATGTTCTGCTCCAATTCCTGGACTTCCTTACCTTCCGACTTGCTCTCGACCATGGAGATTATGTCCGCGACAGTGAACAATGCGGAGGTATCCAGATCAGAAATTCTGATGCTGAATGCATCCTGAAGATTGGCTGTCAGTTCCACCCTTTCCAGGGATTCGAATCCCAGGTCCAGCTCCAGGCTGGATTCCGGACAGATGACGGCAGATGGTTTTAACTGCCTGATCAGTGTTGAAATATTTTTTTCCAGGATGTTGCCGGGATTCCACTCAGGGATAACGGAAGCTTCCGCCCTTGATCCAGTCTCCGGCGCGGTCATCTTTTTCCTGACTTCTTTTTCCACCACAAATCTCTGGACTTTTTTTGTAGTGGTCGTCGGCAGGGGTTGCTGCCATATCTCAAGGCTCTTGATTCTTTTGTAGGAAACCAGCTGCTGGGAAATTGTTTCCAACTGGTAGCGGATCATCTCGTAAGCATTCACCACCCGGTCGTTCTTCAGTTCGTCCATGTCGGGGACAATCACGGCGTGAAGACGTTCCCCGGCAGACCCGGCTTGTTCGTCTTTAAGCCCCATAACGCAAATTTCTTTGATGTAAGGGCATCTTGACTGATAGAAGAATTCGATCTCGTCAGGAGAAATGTTGACTCCTGAACTGAGCACGATAATTTCTTTTTTCCTTCCGGTGATGCTGATGAAGCCTTTTTTGTCCCTGAATCCAAGGTCTCCGGTATGCATCCATCCGTCCGGCTCAATGGTCTCCCTGGTGGCTGCAGGATTATTGTAGTATTCAATCATCACATGTTTGCCGCGGGTCATTATCTCGCCGATTCCGTTTTCATCAGGATCGTCAATCTTTATCTGCACGTGATCCAGTGGATATCCCACGGTGCCAATCCCCTTGAAATCAGGGGCCGTGGCAGTGATAATCGCTCCTGTTTCAGTCATCCCGTAGGCCTGCGCGAAGTCGAATCCCAGCTTTGTCATGGTCAGGGGCACTTCAGCTTCGAGTCTTGCTCCCCCAACCCCGAAAATTCTGAACTGCTCCCCAAAAGGGGCGTGGACCATAGGGAACAGCTTTTTTCCGGGATTGAAGCGTAAGTATTTGATACAGAATCCGGAAAGGGCAAGCATCTTGAAAAACATGGTTCTTTTGAGCCATGGCAGTGCCTTGATTTTTCTCATGATCCGCTTCAGGAGAAGGTTGTAAAACTGGGGAACACAGACAAAGACGGTGATCCCTTCTTCCTTGAAGGTCTTCAGGATCTGCTGGGCATCCAGGGTATCCAGGAAGGTGACCCTGCATCCCTTGTAGAGAGGCGCGTAGAAAAAGATGACGTATGCAAGGATGTGGTAGAGCGGGAGCACACAGAGAAAATGATCATCCTCTGTTACGCTCTCCCGGTCCATCGTGCCCCCGGCATTAAGTGAAAGGCAGGCGCTGTTCAGGACCACTCCCTTGGGGTTCCCGGTGGTCCCGCTGGTGTACATGATCATGCAGGGTTCTTCCGGGTTTCTGCTGACAATGGGGAGAGATACCCCTGACGTGTCTCCGGCTTCGAGCACCACGTCCCATTCTGCAGCTTCAAGGTCTGATTTGCCATTGACCAGGACCGGGAGCGGCGTCTCCAGTCTGTCCTGAATCGATCTCATCAGCCCGGCCAGGGGAGCGGAAGTAAAGCAGTAACAGCAGCCGGAATGAGAGAGCTGGTAGGCCAGGGTATCAGCATCAAGAAGATTATCCAGGGGGACAATGACAGCTCCGAGGCTCTGGATGGCCAGGGCGGCAATTCCCCACCTGGTATGGTTTTTCATGATGATACCCACCCGGTCCTGTGGCTTGATGCCCTGGTACTGGAGGTACTTTGAGATTATCTTGATTTCATCTGTAATTTCCTGGTAGGTATGCGTTTGCCGGCCTTCAGAACTTATGCTGGTAACCGCTGTTTTGTCTGGATGCCTGGCAACGTTATCCTGGAACTGTTCAAAAAAATCTATTTTCATTTTTCTGCTTTCGGTTCTGTCTGGTATTGTTTTGGAAGCGTATTATAAACCCAAAATGAAGAAAATTCTTCATGGATTTTGACTCAAAAGGAATTATTTGAGCATTAGTTAAGATGATGAATCTTCAGGAGAAATGGTTTTGAGGCCCCGGACGGTTTTCCGCCGGATCTCACCTCGGACCCTGAATTTGCGGGCCTGCCGGGAATGCGGTCCAGGAATGAAAGGTTGACGCATGAGAGCTCTATGGCTGGAGGATGGTGTTCTTTCCTATAGGGAGAACCTGGAAGCTCCCCGGGTCAAGCCCGGGGAAGCCCTGCTCAGGATATCCCATGCTGGAATCTGCAACACGGATCTGGAACTGGTCAAAGGATATTATCCCTTCACTGGCGTACCCGGCCATGAATTTGTCGGGATCATAGCTGATTGCCCCGGCTCGCCGGAAAGGGTAGGGGAAAGAGTTGTCGGCAGCATTAATGCAGTCTGCCATCAGTGCGACATGTGCAGGAGAGGCCTTCCAGGTCATTGCCGGGAGCGCACAGTACTCGGAATTGCAGGCCGTAACGGGGTTTTTGCCGAGTTCGCTGCACTGCCCCTGGAGAATCTGCATACCGTGCCTGATCATGTTTCTGATGTCAGGGCGGTTTTTACCGAGCCGCTTGCTGCTGCTCTCCAGGTCACTGAACAGACAGTGATGCATCAGGAAGACCGGATTCTGGTGGCAGGTTCAGGAAAACTGGGGCAGTTGATTTCGGAAGCTCTTATGGCCCTCGGCCATAATGCCGAGGCTGTTCCCAGATATCCCGGGCAGAGAGAAAGGCTGGAAAGGCTGGGCATAACCTGTCTTCCTGCAGGAGAGTTGGTCCCTTTCTCCTATGATATCGTCATTGAAGCCACAGGATCTCCCGGAGGCCTGGAAATGTCCCTGGGCCTGGTCCGTCCCAGGGGGGTTCTGATATTGAAGAGTACTTACCAGGGAAAAGCAGTACTTGATGTTTCCAGGATTGTTGTGGATGAGATAACCCTGCAGGGGTCGCGATGCGGGCCTGTTGCAAAGGCTTTGGAACTTCTCTCCGGTAACAGAATCATCCCGGAAACAATGGTGGATGCGATTTTCCCTCTGGAACAGGGCCCTGAGGCCTTTGCGGCGGCCTCGGAAAAAGGTGCCGGAAAGATTATTTTAAGGGTTTCCGGCCCGGGGATGAGGACTGAACAGGTTTCCAGGCTTCGCGGAAGGGCTGAAAAGATGGTTGATGCTGAACAGTCAGTCTAATCAGCTTCCTGTCTGGCCCTCTCATAATCAACAACATCACGAATGATCTGCGCCAGGTTACGCTGGGGGTTGTAGCCGATAAGGGAATGGATTTTTTCCAGATCAGGCCTCCTTTTCAGCATGTCTTCAAACCCCTCTTCATATGCTTCAGAGTAGGGTATGATTTCAATTTCAGAGGAACTTCCGGTTATGGAGATAACCCTGCGGGCCAGTTCGAGAATTGATACTTCTTCGTCAGTCCCGATGTTGAAAACCTGCCCGACGGCCGTCTCCTCCATGCTGACCTTGTAAAGCGCCTGAACAACATCATGGACGTGGCAGAAACAGCGGGTCTGGCTGCCGTCTCCGTAGACGGTGAGCGGCTTCCCTTCAAGGGCCTGTTTGACAAAGGTGGGGACCACCATTCCATATTGCCCCGTCTGCCGGGGCCCCACTGTGTTGAACAGCCTGATCACTATCGCCGGAAGCTTTTTTTCCTTCCAGTAAGCAAGCGCCAGGAATTCATCAATGGCTTTACTGCAGGCGTAGCTCCATCGTCCCCTGGTCGTGGAACCCATGACAAGGTCATCTTCTTCGTTGAAGGGTATCTTTCCGGATTTCCCATAAACCTCGGAGGTGGAGAAGACCAGGGTTTTCTTCTTCTTTTTTTCCGCGAGGTCCAGAATGGTTTCCGTCCCCTTGATGTTGGTCTCGATTGTCTGTACCGGGCTTTCCACAATCAGGCGTACTCCCACTGCAGCGGCAAGGTGGTAGATGCAGTCACTCCGATCAACCAGTTCCGCTGTGACGGGGGTATTGAGTATGCTGTCGATGGTGTATTCAAACCGGGGATGGCCTTTCAGGTGGATTATGTTTTCGATGCTTCCAGTGGACAAGTCGTCAATTACCATCACCCTGTGTCCCATTTCCAGGAGATATTCAGACAGGTGAGAGCCTATGAAGCCGGCTCCTCCAGTTACCAATATTTTCATTATTATGATCGCTTTCCTTTGCCCGCATAACCGGCGCAATCTGCGCTGGAATCGAGGCCAACAGCCTAAAGCATAAACTTGTTTCCAGTTCAGGATCAAATAGAATAGAATGTTATGAACATATTGGGAATGAAAAATGAAAAGTGTATCTGTAGTAATCCCGCTCCTGAATGAAAAAGATTCTTTAAGGGAACTCCACTTGCGCCTCTCTGATGAATTGGAAAAGACCGGTCTTTCATCTGAGATTATTTTTGTTGATGACGGAAGCAGGGACGGCTCGGACCAGGTGCTGAGTGAAATCCGAAAGGAAGACAAAAGTGTCAGGGTTATAAGGCTTCGACGCAATTTCGGAAAATCCGCTGCCCTGTGTGCCGGGTTTGAAAAAGCTGCGGGGGACATAGTGGTCACCATGGATGCCGACCTGCAGGACAAGCCGGAGGAGATACACAGACTTATCCTGAAACTGGAGGAAGGGAATGACCTTGTTTCAGGCTGGAAAAAAGACCGTAAGGACCCTCTCACCAAGAGGTGCGCTTCCTGGATATTCAACCTGGTTACCGCTACCCTGACCGGGGTACCCCTTCACGATATGAACTGCGGGTTCAAGGCATATCGCAGGGAAGTGATCGAGGAAATAACCGTTTATGGAGAAATGCACAGGTATATACCGGTGCTGGCCAGCTACAGGGGCTTCAGGATTGCCGAAGTACCGGTTGATCACGGTAAGAGGGAACACGGATCCTCCAAATTTGGAATGGAACGGTACGCGGGTGGCTTCTTTGACCTGCTTACCGTTATAATGCTGACTCGCTATAACCGGAAGCCCCTTCACATATTCGGAATCATGGGAATGGGGATGATCACAATCGGGCTGCTGATAGAACTTTACCTGACCATAGGATGGTTTTTCGGAAGATGGATTGAGGACCGGCCGGCTTTTATGCTGGGCATACTTCTTCTGATAGTGGGAGTCCAGTCCATGTCCTTCGGACTGTTTGCGGAAATGCTGGCCTGGGCTACCCGCCGGGATAAGGATTTTTCAGTGAGCGATGATTCCGGCCCGGCAGAGAAAACTGAACGCCTGAAATAGAAACGTGCTCATGATGCCGCGAAGCCGAGAGTTTCACGATCCAGGCAAAGGCGACAAGAAACGTGCGAATTGTCCTGATAGGCCCTGCCCATCCCCTCAGGGGGGGCATAGCTCAATATAATACATCCCTGGCTAAAGCCTTTCTTTCCGGGGGAGATGATGTCCTGGTGATATCCTATGCCCGCCAGTACCCGGGTATCTTTTTTCCGGGTAAAACCCAGGAAGACCAGGAAGGAGAGGCATATAGGGTGGAGGCGGAGCACCTGGTCGACTCCATCAATCCTTTCAACTGGCCGCGGGTTGCCGCGCGCATAGCCGCCTTTGAGCCCGACCTGGTGCTTTTCCAGTGGTGGCAGCCCTTCTTTGGCCCCGCCTTCCTCGGAATCAGCAGAAGCCTGAGAAAATACTGCAGGGTCCCGGTTCTTTTTCTTTGCCATAACCTGCTTTCCCATGAAACCCGCAGTTTTCCCCTCAGGTTGACAATCGAGCGGTTTATGGCGAGAGCCGGCTTCCGGGGGGCGGATGGATTTCTGGTGCATTCCGATCAGCTCCAAAAAAGCCTGGGCCTCTATGCTCCGGGAAAGCCGTCGACCAAAATTTTCCATCCGCTGTATGATTTTTTTGCCGCGTGGGACAAGCCTTCTAAAAAAGAGGATTCCCAGGTCCTGAATATCCTTTTTTTCGGGAAAATACGCAGTTACAAAGGGCTGGAGATACTGATAGAGGCCCTGGGGCTCCTGGGGACGGAGGTTTCCTTCCGCGCCATGTTCGCCGGAGAATGCTATCTTCCCATGGATGGATTCAGGCAAAGAATCTCCGATCTCAAACTGGATGACAGGATATCCTGGATAGATCGTTATATCCCCAACGAGGAGATTCCGGAGATATTTCGTTCTGCCGACGTGGTGGTGCTCCCCTACCTGAGCGCTTCTCAGAGCGGAGTGATTCCAATCGCCTACCAGTTCGAGGTCCCGGTAATAGTTTCAGACGTGGGCGGGCTGTCGGAAGTGGTAAGGAACGGAGAAACCGGGTTCCTGGTAGAGCCCGGGAATCCAGGAGCACTGGCGGAAGCTATTACCAGGTTCTATAATCTTCAGGCCAGGGAGCAGATGAAGGAAGCGATATGCTCATTCAGGAAGATGTTTACCTGGGCAAAGGTTGTTGAAAGGAGCAAGGAATTGCACCGGGACATTATCAGTCAGGGTTTTGGAAGGCAATAATGGGAAGAAAGAACAAGGCAAGGCGTGCTGACCCGCACAGGCAGATACCGGATAAGCAACATATTCGATGGATTATGGTTTTCCTGGCTGTTGTTTCCTGTCTGCTGTATATCAATACCCTGGGCCATGATTTTGTGTTTGATGATATTACCCTGATTCTGCAGAATCCCCAGGTACTGGATTTTGACCTGTCAGGAATCTTTTCGCTGCAGGGATACCGTCCGGTAAGAACCCTGACCCATGCCCTGGAGTGGGCCCTGGTCGGACAGGCCCCCATGTTTTTTCACCTGAACAATATCATTCTCCACGTGTTCAATGTCCTCCTGGTTTTTCTGGTTCTCAACAGGCTGGCCGGGTCATGGGCCGCGGCCCTGGCCGGAAGCGTCCTGTTCATGGTGCATCCTGTGCAGACCGCTGCAGTCTCCTATATTTCGGGGCGCAAGGATTTGCTGGCAACGGCTTTTATCCTGCTCGGCTTCTGGTTTTACGTCAAGGCGGGTGAGTCAATCAGGGGTGGCAGGTGGAGGTATCCAGCGGCATGGGGATGTTTCGGCCTGGCGCTTCTCTCAAAAGAAGTGGCGATAGTCTTTCCGGTCCTGCTGATGGGTCTGGACATGGTCCGGGATGATACCGGCGGCCGGGTCATCGTGCCGGGGAGATCCTTTTTCTCAGCAGCAGCGGCAGCATTGAGGCGCAGGCCCTTCCAGTACGCAATCTTTTCAGTACTGGCCGTGGCGGCCCTGGTATGGGCAGTGTTCATTAACCTTGCCAGCCGGGCGGAAGGCTACTGGGGGGGGACTCTTTTGACCAATCTGGGGACAGGTTTCAAGCTTTTTGCCCATTACCTGAAACTGGTATTTGTTCCCTATCCGCTGATTGCAGACTATACCGGAGAGGTTTTTCCTGTCGCCTCCTCCATTATCGAGCCGTCCGTGGTCTTTTCCTTTTTGCTGATTATTGCCTATCTCGCGTTTGCAGTCTGGATATTCAGGAAAAGCCCCCTTTTCTGCTTCGGGATGCTCTGGTTTGCCGCTGCCCTTAGCCCGGTTCTTCATTTCATTCCTTTCCATGAACTCGCGGCTGATCATTTTCTCTATTTCCCGCTGGTCGGGGCGGCCCTGTGCGCGGCTGCAGCTTTCAGGTTCTTTGAGGGGGGAAGGCCGGGGTCCTGGAAAACGGGAGTGGCCGGCAGCCTGGTGGTACTGGCGGTCGGGTCCGGGATCATGACTGTTCATCGGAACAGGGCCTGGAAGGACCAGGAGACTTTATGGAAGACCACCTATGCCCAGGCTCCGGGATCATACCGGGCAAACGTCAACCTGGGGCAGATGGCTTTTTCTGAACAGAGAACAGAGGAGGGGATTGAGTTTACTGAGAGAGCCATTGAGCTTGACCCGGAAAAGGCCGTTCCCCGGAGCAATCTGGGCGCGCTCTATTACACACTGGG